>NZ_JBFPDP010000015.1:0-117632 GCF_040830845.1 Sivoneniella epilithica UHCC 1019 | reverse complement strand
TGGCAATTTACGACTCAAGATGCCCGCATCAAACTCAAGCGTCTCTATCCATCAATTCTTTCTTGACAGACTACTAGAGCGGTTAGGCGATGACTATTACGATATTGTTGCGGCTGCCGAGTTTCCCAAGCATATCCTGCGGTTCCGCAACAACGACCTACTGCAAATTTTGGAACTCGACCCACAAGCAGTCAGTGACGAAGATTTCATCAACGCTTTTGGCAAATTTCAGACTCCGCCCCGTCCGTTTCTCGCACTGCGCTATCACGGCTACCAGTTTGGTAGCTACAATCCCGCATTGGGAGACGGCAGAGGTTTTTTGTATGGGCAGGTGCGGACTGCCGATCGCGAACTCTACGACTTTGGCACCAAAGGATCAGGCACCACGCCTTATTCTCGTGGGGGCGATGGTCGGCTGACCCTCAAAGGCGGTGTGCGAGAAGTGCTTGCCGCTGAGTCATTGCACCGCATGGGGGTGAGAACTTCGCGCTGTTTGAGCCTGATTGAAACCGGAGATCAACTGTGGCGAGGCGATGAACCGTCACCCACACGAGCATCGGTCATGATCCGAATGCAGCGATCGCATATTCGGTTTGGCACCTTCGAGCGATTGCATCATTACGATCGCAAAGACCTAATTGCCACTTTGCTGGATCATGCGATCGAGCAATACTATCCCCACTTGTTAAGCAATCCAGACCGCTATTCCTTGTTTTATGCGGAACTGGTGCTGCGGGTCGCTGAACTTGCCGCCCAGTGGATGGCTGCGGGTTTTTGCCATGCTGTGCTGAATACCGATAACATGTCGATTACAGGCGAAAGCTTTGATTACGGACCCTTCGCCTTCATTCCCACCTTTGATCCCACGTTTACCGCCGCCTATTTTGATTACTATGGGCGCTACAGTTACGCCAATCAACCCGAAATCTGTCGCTGGAATTTGGAAATGCTCCAGGCTCCCTTAGGGCGCGTGATTTCCAAAGCAGATTTAGATGCAGGGCTTTCTCAATTTGGGACTCATTACCAGCAAACTTACCAAAAGCGGATGCTGAATAAACTGGGATTACCCGGTGACCTCACACCAGCCAGCACAGAATTATTAAAAACAACCCTACGATTCCTCAAAGAGTCTCAGATTAGCTATCCTGGCTTTTTTTCAGAACTCACTCAAGATTTTTCCTCAGTTTGGCGAGATGACGCAGCCATAATCTTGGCATCAGTAGACCTAAAAGATGATGCCTTCAACACGGTATTTAGCCAGTGGAAGGTGCAATATTTCAATGAGTTATTAAGTGTGCCAGAGGCAGAAATGGCAGCAATCAAAGCTCGACTTCAGCAAAATAATCCTGCCATCGTGCCCCTTCGTCCAGAAATTGAAGCCGTGTGGGAAAAAATAACGGAGGAAGATGATTGGAGCAGTTTTTACGATCTGTGCAATCGCATCCGAGCTTAATGGGGGTAACCATGCTTTCAGAATGGCAAGCGATCGGCTACCTTAGACTGCCAACCCTTGAAACTGAACGCCTGATTTTGCGATTGGCAACCCGCGACGATGTTCCCACCATGCTCAATTTTTACCTAGAAAATCGAGACTTTCTCACTCCCTATGAACCCACTCGTTCTGAAGACTTCTATACCTTTGGCTTTTGGCAAGACCAAATCGAAAAAGCCCTGATCGAATTCAATTATGATCAGGCAATCAAATTCTGCCTATTCAAAAAAACGATGCCAACCGTTCTGATTGGCAAAATTAACTTTTATCAGATTCTTCGCGGTGTCTGCCATTCATGCGTTCTAGGCTACAGCTTGGCAGAAACAGAACAAAGCAACGGCTACATGACCGAAGCTCTGGAAACCGCTATTCATTTTGTCTTTGCCGAGGTAAACTTTCATCGCATCACCGCAAACTACATGCCTCGCAATCAACGAAGCGCCAATGTGCTTAAGCGGTTAGGCTTCACAGTAGAAGGCTATGCCAGAGACTATCTCCGAATCAACGGGCAATGGGAAGACCACATCCTCACGAGTTTGACCAACCCAAACTGGAGATTTCAGGAAATTAACCCGTAATAAATGATGGATACTTACAGATGACCCATGGTTTTTAAAGTGGGTGGGTATACTAACTGTTTGAAAAAATCATCGTCTGAAATCTCTGTCAATTTTAGTAGATTGATCTTTAATTTAAAGGGACACTAGCAATGACCAAAATACTCAGCAAAAAGCAGTTTCTGTTGCTTTCCCACTGTTCTCTCAGCTTCATGCTGATGGTCGGAATAGTGGCACCATTTTTTCCAGGGGTAGGGTCTCCTGAGCAGGCTGTGGCTCAAGTTCCAACTAAAAAGAAAAAAGTTGTTGTCGTTGACTTCGACTTTGCCAATACTGGCGATTCTAGCTACTGGTATTCCTATCGAGGCAGTGGTGCTGCGAGAGGCATTAGTGAACTGTTGATCAACAAATTAGTGAACGACGGAACCTATTCAGTCGTTTCTCGCGGTGCTGTCGAAAACTATCTGAAAGAAAAAGGCATCAGCGGTCCAATGGATGAAGCTACAGCAGTTAAAGTGGGTAAAGCATTGGGTGTAGATGCCGTCATCGTGGGCACAGTCACTCGCTTTAATGTTGAAACTAAACGGGCAAGCGGCGGACTCTTTGGCATTGGTGGCAATTCGGAAACCCAGAAAGCCACTGTGCAACTTACTGCCCGTGCTGTTGATACCACCACTCAAAGCATTATTGCAGCTTGGAATTCGGTTGGAGAATCCTCAAGCAGCAGCGGTGGTGGGTCTGTGTTTGGGATAGGTGGCAGCAGTGGTAGCAGCGGTTCAGACGAAATTTTGAGTAAAGCTGCTGATGATGCAACCAGTAAAATTGTTAAGGAGATGAAAAGTCGGCTTTAAGGACACGCTGAAATGCTGATATTCGCGACTTGAAAGGCTTGAACACGATCGCCCCTAGGGGCGATCGCATTCGGGGACGATAAAAGCTTCCTGCAAAATCACCCATAGCAACTAGAATCAAGTCTGTGGCACGGTGGTTAAAACAGGTTAGAACACAAAGATCCTTGAGAAATCAGGAATAACGGATGGTTGTTGTCTTGACCTTTCCTTGTACTGCTATATTTGCAGCCGTCGCTTGTCAATCGTTCTTAGGAGAACGTCCCTTGGTTTCTTCCTTGCTGCTGCCTGCTTTTCAATTTACGTCTCCAGGATCAGAGCTTCCTTGGTTTCAGGGAACGGGATTTTCGATTCGCTGGTATGGATTGCTGATTGCTTCAGCCGTCTTAATTGGGGTGAATTTATCTCAATATTTAGCGCGTCGTCGTCGAGTCGATCCAGAGTTAATTGCTGATTTGGCAATTTGGTTGGTCGTTGCCGCCATTCCTAGCGCCCGCTTATATTACGTTTTATTCCAGTGGCAAGATTATGTGAACCGTCCTGAGCAAATCATTGCGATTTGGAATGGGGGAATTGCGATTCATGGTGCCATTTTGGGTGGGTTGCTGGCAGCCCTAATCTTTTCGCGCTTAAAGCAGATTTCTTTCTGGCAGCTAGCGGATTTAGTTGCGCCGTCGTTGATTTTGGGGCAGGCGATTGGACGCTGGGGCAATTTCTTTAACTCTGAGGCATTTGGCAGCCCAACTGATCTGCCGTGGAAATTATTTATTCCGCGCGATCGCCGTCCTTTTGGATTTGAAACTATGGCGTATTACCATCCCACTTTTCTATACGAGTCGCTGTGGAATCTCATGGTTTTCACCCTGCTAATGGTGCTGTTTTTTAGAGACTTAAAAGGCAAACCAAAACTCAAGACTGGAACGCTGTTTTTGGTTTATCTGGTTGCTTATAGCGCTGGAAGACTATGGATTGAAGGATTACGAACCGATAGCTTGATGTTTGGTGCGCTCCGCATTGCTCAAGTGATTAGCTTGGTGCAAATCACGATAGGAGTGTTGGGATTAATTTGGCTCTATAAACTGGGGCGATCGCTACCGGATGTCGTCCCTGCTGCCACACTGCAAAAAACAGATCTGAGTGATTCTAACCAATAGAATTTGCAGATTCCCCAACAGCCCATTACTTATAGGTAAGCGGCTGACCCATGGAATAAAAAAGAAAACCCCAGAGATAAACTCCAGGGTTTTAATCAGGGTGCATCTACCATTTCTTTCTTCTAAAAATCAGTCTCGTATCCGGAGTAATTGAATTGAAATTGCAAAATTTATGACGAGTTTGTCAAAAAAAACGATGCAGCCTTTCCTTCCTCCCATGGTTTACATCGTTGGAGCGGGTCCTGGCGATCCAGAGCTATTGACAGTCAAAGCCCACCGCCTGCTAGCCCAAGCGGATGTGGTTGTAGTTGCTGATTCCCTGGTGCCTGAGCAACTGTTGCGATCGCTTCGATCCGATGCTGAAGTCATTCGGACTGCCCACAAAACCTTGGATGAAATCTTGGCGGTAATGGTGGCAAAAGTGCAAGCAGGAAAGTCAGTTGTGCGGCTTCATTCAGGCGATCCTTGCTTATATGGAGCCATCCAAGAGCAAATGCAAGCGTTGTTAGAAGCAGAAATTCCCTTTGAAGTGATCCCAGGAATTAGTGCGTTTCAGGCTGCTGCTGCTAAATTGCGAGTAGAGCTAACGGTTCCAGGCATAGTGCAAAGCATCATTTTGACCCGCATCAGTGGACGCACTCAAGTTCCAGAGGCAGAAGAGCTATCAACTTTGGCAGCGCATCAGGCTAGCCTTTGTTTATACCTGAGCGCTCAGCATGTAGAAAAGGCTCAACAGCAATTAATGCAGCACTACCCGGCAAACACACCCGTTGCGATTTGCTTTCGCATTGGTTGGGAGGATGAAAAAATTCTGCTGGTGCCGTTAACCCAGATGGCAGAAGTAACCCAAGCAGAAAATTTGATTCGGACAACACTGTATATTGTTAGTCCTGCTTTAGCGGCTACCACGGTTCCTAAAACGATCGCAACCCAGAACTTCTCTGCGCCATTTGCTCCAACGCGATCGCGCTTGTATAACCCAGAACATAATCATATTTTTCGTCCTTCTTAATCAGCGATTTGACGAATGTACGCCTAATGCCATCTTGAAAAAGACTTAACCCGGATCATTCACCAATTCGCAAAACACTGATGACGAGGATACCAAAAAAATTAGACTGTTTTTGGGTCAAATCGTTAGATGCACTTTGTGAATGTTCACAAAAAGGTAGAAGCCATGTGGAAAAAGGATTTCCGTTACCTTCTGCCTTTCAACTTTGCATTTCGGACTTCGCACTTCGCACTTTGCCTGCCATCCGCTGCCCTAATTTTTTAGCCGAGAGTGGAACATTCCTCTAAAAATTCTGTCTTAGAAAAACAGATCTAGATCACTTTGATTTTCCTTAAGGAGATATCTATGGTAGCTTCTGTGCCGACTCGTATGGGTTGGGGTGCGTTCGGTGTGGTTTCAACCCTAATTTCAATGGTGGGGCTAGGAGCTATGGTGGAACCAGCCTTCTCCCAATTTCAACAGCAAGCTTGTGTCGAAACTAACTCCGGACAGGTTGTTTGTGGGCGGCTCGTTGATAACGACAACAACCGTAACAACCGCAATAATCGCGATCGCAACAACAATCGGTATGATGACGATCGCAATTCAAACGCCTGCTCAGTTAATGGATTTGACGAGCAGTTTTATCGCCTCGCCTACCAAGACGTAGAAGCCGCTATCCGCCAAGGACGGGTTAAAACTGCTTGCAGCCATTACCGCAGTTTTGGGCGCTATGAAGGACGCTTTCCCCGATTCAACGAAGCGAGCTATCTCACCAAAAATCCAGATGTTGCCAACGCAGTCCGCCTGAGACAAGTCCGCAGCGGCTACGAACACTGGCAAAAATATGGTCGCTTTGAAAATCGATCACTTTAGAGTTCTAAAAAAGGCGATCGCTCCGGAGAAAGGGAGCGATCGCCTTTATATCATCCAGAACACAATCACTTGTTTCGCCCCCTCAGCAGTAAAAATTGCTTTTCAACAAAAATACCTGCTTAGGAATCAATAGTGCCTTGCGCTACTCTTTATTGAACTATGGGCATCTTAGATAGATTCTTCACTTGCTTACATAAGCGAAGCTCTGTTCCTTGGCGATTCCACTGCACCTTGTCAAAAACTTGGTGAAGAATATACAGTCCACGACCGCATTCTCGCTCTTGGCAAACCGAACTTTGATCTAACCCAATCTCCCAAGCTTGGGGAGGTCTAAACCCAGCCCCTTCGTCTGAAATGATCCACCAATAGTGATCAGTGATAATTGAAAACCGAACTAAGACCGTTTTGCCGGGGTCTAGCTTGTTTCCATGCTTCGCTGCATTGACTAAAGCTTCTTGCAGCCCAAGCTTCACCTCTGATCTCCACTGACATGGAATTTCTGCTAGCAGCAACTCCAAAATAGGAACTAAATAAAGAGTTGAAGCAAAGCTTATCGTATTCCAACTTCGCTTCACTGGATGAGAAGAAATAGCTACCACTCAAAAAACCCTGTACTATTCAACAGGTCAGACGGACAACTCAAAAATTAAGCACCGTATTAGCAATAAACTAAAAAAATATAAAATCCGTAAACTCTCAATGAGATCTACCAAAGTTCTTAGCTAATTTAGTTTTATGAGCTTGATCTAAAGAATACTAGAAGGACTATGTGAGAAGCACGTCTCAAAGCGTAGAACCGAAGCTCTAAATAGAATCCTTTCACTTAAACTATATCAAAGTCTTTCTGAAAATGCACCTGTAGAGGGAAGTTTCGCCTTTTTATGAGAGTTGTAAGGCTCAACTTGATCAAAATTCAGTATTTTCTCTTAGATCATTTACTGATGCAGCGGAAGTCTTTTTCAACTTCTGCCCACAAAGAACGATTATGGGGATCAGTCTGTAGAGCCTTTCTTAAATAAATTCGGGCTTTGTCAATTTGATGATCTCGAATGAGAAACCGTCCCCATTGCTGGTAAACGATCGCCTGCCATTGAATCACTTCTGGATCGCGAGACATGCGTTGAGCCAAGCTTTCGACTAGGGCGATCGCTCTAGGAAATTTTTGGGTTCTCAAAAGCTGCTGTAACTGTTGATAGGAACTCGCCTTTAACTGCTGCTCTAAAGGAGAAAGCGATGGGTTTACCTGAACCTGCACCGCTGGTTTAGTTTGCTTGCCAGGACGTGCCTTTGATACTGAGGCTTGATAGTTATGCTGGTTTGTTACAGCTTGGTGTTGATTAATTTCACGAGGCACACTGTTTAGTAACCATTTGTAGGCGATCGTTGCTTCAATGAACTTATCTTTGGCACGTTGATCCCCAGAGCTTACATCGGGATGATATTTTCTTGCTAAACTCCGATAGGCAACCTTGATATCCTCAAAGGAAGCCTCACCAGACAGTCCAAGCAATCGATAGCAATCTGCGGAATTCATCAAGCTCAGCAACAGCAAAATAATAAGCATTCTGCCATTGCTGAGGCAACTTAGTAACAAGAACTTGAAGATAGTTCCTAATTGACTGTTTCAATCACACTATCAATCAAGCCATATTCTTTTGCTTCTTGAGCCGACATAAAGTAATCGCGATCGGTATCCTTTTGGATCTTTTCAATCGATTGCCCCGTCCGCTCTGCCATTAAGCCGTTAAGCTCCTGGCGAATCCGCAAAATTTCCTTTGCTTCAATTTCAATATCCGTCGCTTGTCGTCGTCCGGTGCCACCCAGCGGTTGATGAATCATGATCCGGGCATGAGGTAGCGCTAATCGTTTGCCTTTGCTGCCCGCTGTTAGCAAAAAGGCTCCCATGGATGCTGCTAAGCCCACACAGATAGTGACCACTTCAGATTTGATGTGCTGCATGGTGTCATAAATTGCCATGCCAGCAGTTACAGACCCCCCTGGAGAGTTGATGTAAAGGTAAATGGGCTTGTTTTGATCATCCGAATCCAAGTACAGCATCGCGGCAATAGTAGAATTTGCCAGCGAATCAGTGACCTCTTGTCCTAAGAAAATGATCCGTTCTTGGTTAAGCCGGGTGTAAATATCAATCCAGCGCTCGTAAGTGCTACCAGGAAGACGATAAGGAACGCTAGGAATGCCAATAGGCATAAGAGATACTCCTTTGAATAAGAAAATTACTTGGATTGGTAATGTTAACTGGCAGCGGCAAGGACTTCTTTGGGCGCTTCTTTTGTGCTTTCTAAAACGCGATCGATCAGCCCATATTCCACCGCTTGGTGCGGAGTCATGTAAAGCATTCGATCGGTATCTTTTGCTAGCTTTTCGGGAGATTGCCCTGTGGTTCTAGCCAAAATATCTAGCATAGACTGCTTGTTTGCTAGCACTTCTTTGGCACGAATTTGAATATCGGTTGCCTGCCCTTGAGCGCCTGTACGGGGTTGATTTAACACGATAGAGGCATGGGGGAGGCTAGCACGGAACCCTTTAGCCCCCGAAGACAGGATGATTGCTGCGGTGCCTAAGGCTTGACCAATACAAATTGTGTGTACAGGAGGTTTAATGTAGCTTAGGGTGTCGCAAATTGCGAAGGCTTCGGTTTCGTAACCGATCGCGTCGCCATCGTACCAAGAGGTTCCAGTGGAGTTGATATAAAACCGAATCGGCTTTTCTGGATCTTCAAACTGAAGGTAAAGAAGCTGAGCAATGATCAACTCGGTTACATCAATCCCAACTCGCCGCTTTACGTCATCGGATGAGAAAAGGGGCAATCCAAGATAGATGATGCGCTCCTTCAATAGGAGAGACGGCATATCCGGTGGCGGAGTCCGCATGTAGGAGTCTCCACCACCATAGTAGGGAGACTGAGCAGCTTGAATGGATGATGTCATAGCAGCGTATCACCTGAAATGTTTTGCCTAGGAGAACGGCACTGTTTATTCATATTAGCGTGACAGTCCCTATTCCAGCATTTCGCCTATGCTGGAGTATTGGATTGAGCTTTGAATCTTTGGACGCTCCGAGTAGCTCATAATTCCAGCCTTTAAGCCTTGACCTTGTTCTATCTCACGCTGCGACAGGATAATTCATTTATGAGAGTTGGTTTACAGGTTGCCCTCAGTGATGCCCGTGTCGATGTGGCTCAGCCCTTGAGTCAACGCCAGCTATCGGTTTCGATGTCGGCGATCGCTGATGAATTTAGCCAGACGGCACCGCTGAACCTCTGCCTGATTTTGGATCACAGTGGATCTATGAGCGGACGACCGATCGATACGATTCGTCAGGCGGCTCAGCGATTGGTAGATCGCCTCTCATTAGGCGATCGCATTTCCATTATTGGGTTTGACCATAAAGCAAAAGTGTTGGTGCCCCATCAAGTAGTAGACAATCCTGCCAGTTTGAAGTTGCAGATTAATCAACTGAAGGCAAGCGGGGGAACGGCGATCGATGAGGGGTTGCGTCTTGGCGTTGAAGAAATGGCAAAAGGCAAGCAAGGCACCATTTCCCAGGCATTTTTACTGACCGATGGCGAAAACGAGCATGGCGACAACGATCGCTGCTTGAAATTAGCCAAATTAGCAACGGGCTATAACTTGACGATTAATACCCTCGGCTTAGGGGATGCTTGGAATCAAGATGTGCTGGAAAGTATTGCTGATGCGGGCGGCGGTGCTATGTCTTATATTCAAAATCCAGAAGAAGCCGTGGCAGAGTTTAGTCGGTTGCTCAGCCGAGTACAGTCGATTGGGTTAACCAATGCCCATTTGGTGCTATCGCTTGCTCCGGGTATGCGGTTGGCAGAATTGAAACCCATTTCTCAAGTGGCACCCGATACAATTGAGCTAACGGTGATGCAAGAAGGCTCACAGGCTATTGTGCGACTAGGAGATTTAATGGTCGAAGTGCCTAGAGTTATTTTGGCGAACCTGTATCTGAATCAAATGGCAGCCGGATCGCAGGCGATCGCCCAAGCCCAGATTCGCTATGATGACCCAGCGACCAATGCCGAAGGATTACTCTCTGAAAAAATTCCGGTCTATGCCGACTACATCAGCGACTTTCAACCCGCCCCTAACCCTGACGTGCAGCAGCAAATTTTGGCATTAGCAAAATATCGGCAAACTAAAATTGCGGAAACCAAACTGCAACAAGGCGATATGGCAGGTGCGGCAACGATGATGCAAACTGCTGCTAAAACGGCGCTGCAAATGGGTGATGATGGAGCCGCCACCGTGCTGCAACAAAACGCCACGCGGTTACAATCTGGCGAAGGACTTTCGGAGGGCGATCGCAAGAAAACCCGCATGGTCTCTAAAACAACCCTTCAGGCAGAATGATAGTGACGCGATCGCAAAAGTAGTGACCTTGCTTTATCAACCCTCCGTAAAACAACGGGTCAGTTCAAAGCTCCGATGAAGATTGGTGCGATCTCACTGTGCAAATGCTTGAAATCTTGTGAACACTAATGGTGCGCGTTGCGCTCCCTAATGCTCAATCATTCCTAACGTTTGGAGAATTTTATGAGTACCCCCTCTCTCATCCCTGTAATCTTGGCAGGTGGCAAAGGTGAACGCTTCTGGCCCCTCAGCCGTCGCAGTCGCCCCAAACAATTCCTCAGCCTTGATGGCAGCGGTAAGAGCTTGTTGCAGTCAACCGCCGATCGCTTGCTGACGATGGCAGGCAGTTGGGATGCCGTTTGGGTCGTGACCGCCGCTCACCTAGCAGACTTGGTGCGGGAACAGTTGCCCCAAATGCCAGAAAGCAATTTGTTGATTGAACCCGAAGGTCGGGATACTGCCCCTGCGGTGGCTTGGAGTACCTTAGAGATTGCTCGTCGGCATGGCAATGATGCGGTGGTGGGGTTCTTTCCAGCGGATCATTGGATTGCCGATGAAGCGGCTTTCTGTGCCACTCTTGCCGCCGCTGCGGAACTGGCTATGAAGGAAAGCGCGATCGTCACCTTGGGAATTGCTCCGACCTATCCGGCTACAGGCTATGGCTACATTCAGCAGGGCGAAAAGCAGGGCGTTTATGGAGGCGATGCTGCAACCCCTGAGCCGGGTTTTGCGGCTTATCGGGTCGATCGCTTCACCGAAAAACCCGATCGCGCCACAGCAGAGGAATTTCTAGCAACAGGCAAATTTAGCTGGAACAGCGGTATGTTCGTCTTTCGGGCTGGCGTAACCCTCGATCAACTGCGAATCCATGCGTCCGAAATTTTGACTCCTTTAGAAGAAAGCGGCGTGGCGATTTATCCCAGCCTGCCCAAGAAAAGTATTGACTATGCCCTAATGGAGAAAACCCAGCAGGCGTATGTGTTACCCGTGTCTTTTGGGTGGGATGACTTGGGCGATTGGAACGCGATCGATCGCCTGATGCAAAGCGACAAGCCCAACGTGGAACTGGCAACCCATGTCGGCTTAAACACCAGCGGCGCTCTGCTCTATGCCTCCGATCCAGAAGAAGTGATCGTTACCTTGGGTCTGGAAGATGTTGTCGTTGTCCGAGACGGTAAAGTGACATTGATTGTGAAGAAAGACCGCACCCAGGACATTAAACAAGTGCTAAAAGAAATTCAAGCCAATCCTGATATGCAAGAGCTTTTGTAAGGATAGGGAATAGGGAATAGCTTATTCTGCTTCAAATTCCTCAAATAGCTCTGTTAGGACAACGTTAGAAAAGAGGAATCCTTCAGGGTTGGTGAGCTTGACTCGTCCAGAAATTGGCATTTCCAGCGAAGTGTCTTTTGGCTCAACGGCGACCCATCCGGTTTTGCGGTGAGGCTGCAAACGCCGCCAGACTCGCGCGATCGCCGCTTCTCCAAACTGCTCTACCAAGGTTGCGATCGCCAATCCTTCCTGCAATCGCAACCCCAACATTAATGTATCGAGCAGTAAATCTAGATTTCCGCTTTCTTCCTTTTTCCTGTTTCCCCTTTCCCCTTTTTCCACCCACTCATAATATTCCCCAGTTTTTCGGGGACGAGCAACGCGATCGCCAGCAATATAACTGGTTGCGCCCATGCCAAATCCATAGAACGGGCGATTTTCCCAGTAAACACGGTTGTGTCGACATTGGTAGCCCGGTTTGGCGTAGTTAGAAATTTCGTAATGGTCATAGCCTGCGGTGGTTAAGACCTGGTGCGCCATGCGATACATTTCAGCCGTGGTTTCATCGGAAGGCAGCGGTTTAATGCCGGGTTTATATTGCCGACCAAAAGCGGTGACTGGCTCTACGGTTAGGTCATAACAGGATAGATGGGCGGGAGATAGGGCGATCGCTTTCTCCAAAGACGTTTCCCAATCTGCCAGGGTTTGATGCGGCAGTCCAGAAATCAAATCCAGGCTGATATTCATTAACCCGGTCGCTCGAATGGAGTCAAATGCTCTGTAAATGTCCTCTACGGTGTGCGATCGCCCAGCAGTTTGCAGCAGATTTTCTTGAAATGCCTGAACTCCCACGCTGACCCGATTCACTCCAGCGGCTCGGTAGCCTGCAATTTGCGCCAGATCGAATGTCCCCGGATCAACTTCCATCGAAATTTCTGCGTCCGTGGCAATGCCAAAATGTTGATCTAATGTTTGCAAAATGTGATCAACCTGAGCAACTGCCAGCAAGGAAGGAGTTCCGCCGCCAAAGAAAATGGTGTTAAGCGGCTTGCCCAACCCTGAAGCATCCGGTGCTTGCTGCCGAATTTCTTGACACAAGAACTCCACATACCGGGCGATCGTGCCGGAATTGCTGCCATTGATGCGATCGCCCGTCGTCGGATTTTTATCTCCCACCACCGACACAGGAAAGTCGCAGTAGTAGCAGCGTCGCCGACAAAACGGACTGTGGATGTAAGCAGATAGCATACTTTTGTCCCAAGGAACACAAGTGTGGAGAGTATAATAAAACATGCCAACTTGTCAGCAAAGCCAGAACAGTTGCCCGCCCTGTTCCATCGATCCTCTATCATGGGCAAATTGGCGATCTAACCCAGCTTGGCATTTCCTTGAGCCTCTTGGCATCAGGATACGTCCCTAACACATGTGAATCTATGCTAGATGCAATCATAATTATTTCATTCATGCTGGCAGGGGCGGGGATTGGCTTCTATGGCATTGAAGACCTGCCTGCTAGTGTCTTGCTGCAAGTGTCAGACGAGGGCGCTCTCCAATTCGTCATTGCTGTTTTTGGGGCACTGATTGGGCTAGTTGTGGGCTTTGCAGTGCAAACGGGCTTTCGGCGATTAGAACGTCAGGTTCGTGCCATGCCTGCGGATGTGTTGTTGAGTCGGGCGATCGGTTTGGTGCTGGGCTTGCTTGTGGCTAATTTGCTGTTGGCTCCCACATTTTTGCTACCGATTCCTCCAGAATTTTCGTTTATTAAGCCGCTGATTGCAGTCGTGGGCAGTCTTCTATTTGCAGTATCGGGAACGTCTCTAGCCGACACTCACGGACGGGCATTGCTCAGGCTCATCAATCCAAACTCGGTTGAAACCTTACTGTTTACCGAAGGCACCTTAAAGCCAGCTTCAACAAAGTTACTGGATACCAGTTGCATCATCGACGGTCGGATTGAAGAATTATTGGCAACGGGGTTCTTAGAAGGACAACTGCTCGTACCTCAGTTTATTTTGCAGGAATTACAGCAGGTTGCAGATGCATCCAACGATCAAAAGCGGGTGCGCGGTCGGCGTGGTTTGGATATTCTGAACCGGATGCGAGAAGCTTATCCCGATCGCATTGTGATTAATTCGGCAGACTATGACGATGTGCCCATGGTCGATGCCAAACTGGTACGGTTGGCGCAAGAAATTAACGGCACTTTGCTGACCACCGATTACAACTTGAGCAAAGTTGCCACGGTGCAAAAGGTTCAGGTTCTAAACGTCAATGATCTAACTCAGGCAGTGCGTCCAAGCTATTTGCCAGGAGACAGCATTGATCTAAAGATTTTGAAAGAGGGCAAAGAACCCACTCAAGGCATTGGCTACCTGGATGATGGCACGATGGTTGTAGTGGAAGAAGGGCGGAGCTACTTGGGCGGTGGAGAGGTGCAAGTGATTGTTACGAGTGCGCTACAAACTTCAGCAGGACGCATGATTTTTGCTCGTCCCAAAGCCTCGTTGGTGGCATAAGCCAAATTATGCGTTGGCTATTAACAAGTTTTTTAGAGGGCTAACAGTTTAGGAGTCTTCATTCAAGTCAAATTCGCGGCTCCATTCGGGAAAATCTGCATTAGGTAGCCGTCCATAAAGCTGAATTTGGCTGATGGGTTGCCAAGGCACTCGTTTGAGCAGACTTACTGTTAGCGCAGACATTTCCACGGGATCAGGTGCGGGATCGGCTTCAAAAACAACCTGGAGGCGATCGCCCGTCATTCGCAGTTTGGCAGTGACTCCCATGGGTTTAAGCGATTGCAACATCAGCGTTGTTAACGGGTCTAGCATCGCATCAGGGCTGGACACGGGAGGCGCTGCAACATCAGGAGCAGCAGCCGTGACAACTGGAATAGGGGCGCGCATTGCTTGCCTGGGATCTACCACATTCGCCGCTGGAATATCTTCTGGCAAAATAGTGGTCAAAATTTCATCGGTTAATGTGTTGATTACGGCTAATCGATTTGCTTGTTGCTCGATCGTTTTTTCAAACAAATTTCGTACTAAGCGTCCATTACCAAAGGTGCGATCGCGATTTTCATACAGTTCTGTTAGTAACGTTTTCAGTTTTTGATTCGCCTCTTCTGTCGGTGAAAAATGGCTGTCTTTGCACATTTTTTTGAAGATGGCTACCAGTTCATCGGGCGTATAATCATTGAAATAAAAATAGCGATTAAACCGCGATTTCAACCCAGGATTAGATTCAACAAATCGCGCCATTTCATCGGTATAGCCAGCAGCAATCACTACTAAACGACTGCGATAATCTTCCATCCGTTTCAACAACAAATCTACTGCTTCTTGCCCAAAGTCGCGAGAACTATCCACCGGAACAAGTGCATAAGCTTCGTCCACAAACAGCACTCCATCTAGTGCAGAGGTTACTTTCTCGTCTACTTTTTTAGCGGTGCCACCGATAAATTCTGCCACCATACCCGCGCGATCGGTTTCAACTAAATGTCCTTTGGCTAAAAATCCTAGTGCTTTAAAAATTCGACCCGTTAATCGAGCTACTGTCGTTTTTCCAGTTCCCGGCGGACCCGAAAACACAGAATGTAATGAAACTGAAGTCGTTGCCAAACCGCGTTCTGTCCGAACTTTTTGGACTTTCAAAAAATTAGTTAATGTCCGAATTTCTTCTTTAATGTTGGTCATTCCAACTAATTGATTCAGTTCATCTAAAACTTTCTCTAGGCTTTCTGGTTCCTCAGCAGCATCCGCTTTTTCCTGTAGGGTTTTAGCCGGGTTAGTGAAGGCTTGCGGATCAGTTTCATATGTATGCAAAAGTTGCCAAATCGTGGCTAATGCTCCCGCTTCTTCTAACGTAATATTGCCATCTGCTTTAACAACCGATTGGGCAAATCGATAAAGACTATTTACCGTTTTATTTAGAAAGCTTGTGCCCTTTTCCTCATCCATTTTTTTCAGCATTAAGGGTAAGAAAAGCTGATGAGTTACAGGCGCTTCTTTTTGTAGTTCTAACAGAAGTTTTAGAGCTTCTTTTTGATATTTCAACCGAATATCTGGTAAAAACTCCCACTGATCAAAGACGGCTTTCAAGCGTTCTTTGTCTTGCTTAATTAAGGCATAGATTGTAATAAACCCTAATAACTCATTAGCGGTAATTTCATTGTTACTTCGTCCACAAATCAGAACAATTTGAGCGAGATCGGTGAGCAAAAAGCGTTCATATTCTTTGTTGATTTGCAGCAAAGGTAAAACTTCTATATACAAGCTGTTGGCTTCTTGTTTAATTTCTCTTGTATCCATTTCAATCTCCCTTATGGATTAACTTCTTCCCATAGCCGCGTTAATTGGTAACGCCATGCGCTGAGGGTTTCTTCTCGCGCTTCGGCGCCTGCTTGCATATCGCCCAGCATCCCTTCTTCATAGAAACGGTCTAATGTTTGTAGTGTTGCTCCGAGGGATTGCCCTTGATGTTTAGCAACCTGAACAATCTGACGGACTCTAGCTTCTATGAGACGGCTAAAGCAATCACTTAAACCTCGCTGACGAAGCTGAAGCAGCCGTTGTACTGCGGAGATAAAGTCTTCTGACGTTAACGTTGCACAACTATGTTGATAAATGCCCCACAAAACATTTTGTTGTAGGGCGTAGCGGGTTTGTTGGGTGAAATCAAAGTTATCTTCCATCAATTGCTCAATAAACGGTTGAGCCTCTTGAGCAGGAGCGATCGCCACCAGCAATCGGAGCCACGACTGATCATCAGACAGCAGCACCAACAAGCGAAATTCGGGAGTATCTATTTGCCACGATCCAGGCGCTAGGAGTTCAACTTGCTCTCCAAATAGCTGGCTGAGTTGAATCGATAGTTCAGTTGGGATCATTAGTTTTTGAGTATTTTCTCATACCGCGATCGCCTTGGGATCTTGCCAAAGGATGAAAGATTTGCCTGCCTAACATGGAAAAACTCCCCTGATCCCGTTCAGGGGAGAAAAACTAAAAGCAAACTTTAATCAAAACCGCTAGGAAAGCCATTCTTCAACGGCTTCTTCTTTTGTATTAGTCCGGCGTTCTGGAGTTTCGCGATTAAATTTCATGTGAATAGCGCGCATCTGCTCACCATCGGCGGCAACTGCCATGATCGGGTAGTCAATCAGTCCATCTTGGAAAGACATTTGAAACCGGAAAGTGCCATCAGGATTAAGGGCGATCGGGCGACCGCCTACTGTGACCGTGGCATCTGGTTCGGTAGCTCCATACACAATTAACTCCGCATCTGCAATGAGCCAAAATTGACGCGGACGGGTAATGGGTAAAGAGCCTGAAAAACCAACTCCAGACATGCCAACTCCAGACATCATGCCAGCCCCAGACATGGTTATTCCAACTCCAGACATGCCAGCCCCAGATGTTGTCATGCCCACACCAGACATCATGCCAGCCCCAGACATGGTTATTCCAACTCCAGACATGCTGCCAGCCCCAGACATGGTTATTGCACCCGGGGCTGCCCACATACCAGAGCCAGAAGCAAGCACATAAGAACTCACAGATTGTTGCATTGAACCAGCCACATGTTGCATTGAGCCAGTTACATGTTGCATTGAGCCAGTTACATGTTGCATTGAGCCAGTTACATGTTGCATTGAACCAGCCACATGTTGCATTGAACCAGCCACATGTTGCATTGAACCAGCCACATGTTGCATTGAACCAGCTACATGTTGCATTGAACCAGCTACATGTTGTATCGAGCCTGGAACTTGTGTTTGTTCGGTAGAGCTATAAATAGACCCAGCAACATGATCAGCTTGATTCACTTCGGTTAAGCCATAAACTGGTTCATAGGCAGAAACAGATGGATCAACACCCAGTTGTTTTCCGGGGGAAGTTAAAGTGGCGTAGGTTTTGCCGCGTAGTTCTTCTTCCCAAGGAACTGTGAGAAAGTGGTCTTCAATCCAATCCGATGGGTAGATGGGCGGAATCCGAACGGGGGCTGAGCGCGCCAACGTTAACCAGCGTCCGTCAGCACAGCGATAGCCAATATCGATTACATAGTCGCGATCGCTGACTGGAATGGGTAAATACCACTCTTGTGCTAGCTCATCGC
The DNA here is from genome assembly GCF_040830845.1 of Sivoneniella epilithica UHCC 1019. Taxonomy (NCBI): domain Bacteria; kingdom Bacillati; phylum Cyanobacteriota; class Cyanophyceae; order Leptolyngbyales; family Leptolyngbyaceae; genus Sivoneniella; species Sivoneniella epilithica. The sequence goes on along the minus strand of NZ_JBFPDP010000015.1, from coordinate 99,937 downwards.
AAGGATATTCCTGAATGCTGTGGGGTGCCTGAAACAGCAGACTAACATCGGTTACATCATAGATACGCAGGGCAAGTTGCTGTCCTCCTTGTTGCCGAAGTTCTTGTTTTGCCGCAAAGGAAATATCCCAATAGGTATATGCCCACTGGGGATCGCGAGGCATTAGGACAATTCGACTATCGCCATATCCTTGGGGTAAGTCTGGTAAGCCTTCATCAACTGATGCCAAGGCTCCACCAGTGAGATCATCTTGACCCAGATTAAATTTGGCAGTTTCCACGACCTCTTGAGGCGCTCTTTCACGTTGAGCCGCGATCTCACCTTGTTGCTGCATGGCTTGAATCGCTTGAATCGCTGCTAAAAGCTGATCTTTCCGCATCCGGCTATAGCGGGAAACACCGCATTCGCTGGCGACTCTACGAAGTTGCCGCAGCGTCATTTCATCAATGGGGGGACGTTCTGTAGACAAGATAATGGCTCCAAGCTAATCGAAAGGATAAAGATGACTTTCTATAAAAAACCTAGGATTTCTAACTAACGCCTGATGGCAAACTAGGTATTTTGACGCATCAGGATCAATTGTTAAATTAATGTTGCAAGAAAGCGGCGGCAGGGTCAAGTGCTAGAACAAAGAATTTTGAAGCGTTTGACGAATACTTAAGCGATCGCGAGATCACTATGTCAAATTTTCATAACATTTTGATTCGGATGGGGATCACTAGGAACCGCGCTGCGAGATTTAAGCGGGTTGAACGGCACAACTCGATATACTCAGGAGACATAGTACGGTCGTTAAAGCGTATTCACATGTCAGGTCGCGAACCTCAAGAACAAAGCCATTTACCAGAGCTTGATTTGGCAGATTTAGTTGATGAAACTCAACATAGCCATGGCGATCGCCAGCAAAGCCGAGTCATTAGTCGGGTATTGTCGCCTGCGGTGAGGCTTTGGCTGCGATCGCAGCTTGAGCATGTAGAAGCACTGGAACTGGAGATTGAAGCTGGCGATCGCCAGCTTTTATCGGGTTCACTCTCTCAAGTGGTTGCTTCTGCCCATAAAGCAATTTATCAAGGGTTACACTTTAGCCATGTTCGAGTCACAGCCCAAGCGATTCAAACCAATCTGGGGCAAGTGCTGCGAGGCAAGCCCTTTCGCCTACTCGTTCCATTTCCGGTTAGCGGCAGAGTGACGCTATCGGCAGCAGATTTGAACAGTTCCCTACATGCGCCCTTGTTGGGGAATGCGGTCAGCGATTTTTTACTTGGCTTATTGCAAAACGAGACCCCAAGCGGGTTAGATGGTACGACGGCTGAACTGCACAATATTCAAGTCACGCTGCAAGAGGGCGGACTGATATTCAATACAACGCTGGTGCAGAATAATCAGCAGTATCCGCTAATTGTGCAAACTCAACTCGCGCTTGAAGGAAGCGATCGCCTGCGGTTGGATCAGTTTGATTGCCAGTTAAAAGGTGGACTGGAGCCGGGTTCACTGGCTAATTTGCCAACCAGTTTTACGTTTGATCTTGGCTCGGAGGTGTGTTTGGAGGAGTTAACGATTCATCCACAGCAAATCGTGTGCCGAGGACGAATCACAGTTAACCCAGCCTGATTTGCAAGATTTTACGCGATGTGCAACTAAGAACCCTCACCCCAAACTCCTCTCCCGCAGGAGAGGAGCTTTCGGACATTTCTTGTTCCCTCTCCTCTTGTTCCCTCGCCCGCTGGGAGAGGGCTAGGGTGAGGGCGATCTTTGTGTTGTTTCAGAAAAGTTGCACATCGCGTTACCAATTCAAATGGAGGACGCAACAGATCTGAGGTTGAGACCGTGACTGAGTAAAACTTCCACAACTCAAAACCCACAACTCAAAACCAAAACTCAAAACGGCATGACTTTAAGCGCCTAACCAACGAGCGGCATCTTTGGCATGGTAGGTGAGAATTAGGTCGGCTCCGGCACGTTTGAAACTGGTTAGGGTTTCCAAAACGACGCGCTGTTCGTCGATCCAGCCATTGAGGGCGGCGGCTTTGATCATGGCATATTCACCAGAGACGTTGTAAGCAGCAACGGGCAGGTTGGAGGCTTCTTTTACACGCCAGATGATATCCATGTAGGACAAGGCAGGCTTGACCATGAGCATGTCTGCGCCTTCGGCAATGTCTAGTTCAATTTCTTTGAGAGCTTCGCGGGCATTGCCTGGGTCCATTTGGTAGGTGCGGCGATCGCCAAACTGAGGCGTAGAGTCGGCAGCATCCCGGAAGGGACCATAATAAGCCGAAGCATATTTTGCAGCATAGGACATGATCGGCGTATCTTGAAAACCTGCCGCATCTAGCCCTTGACGCACTGCCTGCACAAAGCCATCCATCATTCCAGAAGGAGCGATAATGTCTGCGCCTGCTTTCGCTTGAGAAACGGCGGTTTTTTTCAGGAGTTCCAAAGTGGGATCGTTGAGTACTCGTCCCGTTAGGTCGCCTACTTCCAAGTAGCCGCAGTGTCCATGGGCAGTATATTCACACAAGCAGGTATCCGCAATCACGATCAGGTCGGGCACCGCTTCTTTAACCGCAGTTGCCGCTTTTTGGACAATGCCGCAATCATGCCAAGCGCCCGTCGCGTCGTCATCCTTATCAGCGGGAATGCCAAATAAAATAATGCCAGGAATTCCCAGATCGTAGACTTCCTTAGCTTCTTCAACAATTTTGTCTACCGAAAGCTGAAACACTCCCGGCATGGATTTCACTTCTTTGGCGATCGCCTCACCCGGAACTGCAAACAGCGGATAGATCAAGTCGCTGGTGGTTAATACCGTTTCACGCACCATGCGGCGAAGCTGAGGATGGCTACGAAGGCGACGAGGACGATGAACTGGAAACATAATTCAGATTAAGGATGCATCAGTTCTTAAAAGTCTAAAACGTTCTGCTGCGGAACAATTGCTTCCCTACGTTACGTTGTGTTGCAGAAAGTACGGAGTACGAGGCGCGAAATACGAACCCCGAACTCCAAACCCTGAACCCCCGAACTTCTACCCAAGCTGTTTCAAGCTGAGGACAAACAGGGTAAAGATGCTAGTGGAGCCGATCGCAAACATCAGTGATCGCCCTGGAACAAAATTCAAAACATAAAAAACGGGATAGAGAGTGCGTGCGATGACAAAGGCGATCGCTGCCCAAGCCGCATTGGGAGAAGTCACTTGAGTCACATAAGCCATCAGTGCCGCCGCTGTAAATAGCATGAACGCTTCAAAGGCGTTTTGATGTGCCCAGGTTGCTCGTTGAGCATAGATCGGCAACTTATCCACCAGCGCCCGTGGAGTTTCTAGCGCCTGAAACCCAATTTGGATACGCCCATAAGCCACTAACAAAAAAGGTAAATAAATCAATGCCGATGCTGCCACAATGCCATAAAGCAATGCCGCAGGCGTAGAAATTGGAAGTTGGGGAAGGGTCATGGTTTCACGTAAATGAGTAGCAACATCTTTAGCGTACTAGCAGGTAGAGCATGATGTTAGGTATCGCGATACTATCCACCACTCACGGGCGGAATCAAAACGACTTCATCGCCGGATTGCAAGACGGTTTCTGGTGGGACAAATTGTAAATTTACGCCAAATCGGGTTAAATCTTGCCACTGAGCGAGTTGAGGATGGGCGGCAATTAGGCGATCGCGCACGGCTTCAACCTTTGTCCCTGTGGGCAACTCCAGTTGCAAGTCTGATACTCCACACGCCTCTTGATATGCCGCAAATAGCTTGACTGTGACCCTAATGATTGAATCAGACATAGTGATGAGGGAGTAGGGAAAGGGCGATCGGGGCACTTCTAATTTTAATAGGAAGGAATACCTCTCAGTTTCATCGATCGCCGCCAGTCTTAAACCTTTGCTCCAAAGAAAAAAGGGAGTGAAACTTAAAGATAAATTTCACTTTCTCCCAATATCCAAGGCTGCATAAAGGCTAGAAAGTCGCTAAGTTGGAAACAGGCGCGTTAGTACCAGTTGATTTTTGTGAATAACGACTCATGCTGGTAGTGCTGTACACGGATTCTCTGGAAACGTGGTTTACCCTAATAAAGGAGTGAGTTGAATGAGTGAGTTGAATTTTTTCTCGATAACATATCCCTACTCTGCTGTAAATTGATAGCGTATTTCCGAGATTGAATTCATGCCAAATCTAATCTTAGAAATCTAATGCTAGAAATACAGCCTCATGCTAGAGCTATAGCGCCTTCAATCGTCTTTACTCAACTTCTTTTTACAAAGGATTTTTTAGGTTTAAGCATCACTGGCTTTTTTGTTGCCTGTTAAAAGGGAGAGATTTGTGAATATTCCAGGTTCAATTGCAACGCTGTTAATCGGGATCGTGTTAACGATTGTGAGTCTCTGGTATGGACAAAATCATGGCTTAATGCCTGTGGCAGCTTCTACAGACGCGCCTCTAGTGGACGAGCTATTTGATATCATGATGACGATTGGAACTGGATTGTTTTTGCTGGTTCAAGGAGCGATCGTGTATTCGTTCTTCAAATTTCGTCGTAAACCTGGCGATGATACCGATGGTCCATACATTGAGGGCAATATTCCCCTAGAAATTCTCTGGACTTCAATTCCGGCGGTAATTGTGTTGGGGATTGCAATTTACAGCTTTGACATTTACAACACAATGGGCGGATTGGACCCGATGGATCATTCCGTTGCCCACCACAGCCAGCCCACTCATGAAATGGCAAGAATGCCGGGTGCGGCGATCGCTGCAACCCTAACTGACGCTACAACTGACGCAACCGTTGATGCTGTTTCAGCCCCTTCAGCATCCGCCGCACCAGACGCTATGCCCATGACAGACTCTACACCTGTAGCAACTGATGCCCCAGCAGAAATGACGGTTCAAGCCGCTGGACTGCAATATGCCTGGATTTTTACCTACCCAGATAGCGGAGTGATTGCGGGTGAACTGCATGTTCCAGTGGGTACTCGAATCAATCTAGCGATTTCTGCCAACGACGTGCTTCATGCTTTTTGGGTGCCAGAGTATCGGGTAAAGCAGGATGCAATCCCTGGTACACCTACGGAACTTGCCTTTACGCCGTCTCGCGTGGGTGAATATCCGGTGATTTGTGCTGAATTGTGTGGTCCTTACCATGGTGCAATGAAAACTAAAGTTATTGCTGAAACTCCAGCAGATTTTAATGCCTGGATCGCGAGTCAAAAAGTTGCCAGTGCAGCAGGGTTGGATCAGGCGATCGCCCTGACTGCTGCCGAGAAACCCGTTGATCAGTTCCTTGCTCCCTTCGTTGATCCGCTCGGAGTGGACGCTGCAACCCTTCAGCAGCTTCATTCAGCCCACCTCCATCCTTCCGCTAGCTAGCCGTTTATCTATTTGTTAAAGTCCTATGACTCAACTACTGCAAGACGAAGCGGCAAAAACTCCGCAAGCGCCCCCCATTCAGGAAAAGAAGCGCGAATGGCTCAAGTATTTTAGCTTTAGCACTGACCATAAAGTAATTGGTATTCAATACCTGGTTACCTCGTTCTTTTTCTACTTTGTGGGCGGCTTTTTAGCCACGCTAATTCGCACCGAACTTGCCACTCCTGAAGTCGATTTTGTCAGCCGGGAAACCTATAACGGCTTATTCACAGTTCACGCCACCGTGATGATTTTTCTGTGGATTGTGCCTGCCGCAACCGGAGCGTTTGGAAACTACCTGATCCCCTTGCTGGTTGGCGCACGGGATATGGCATTTCCCAAGCTAAATGCCGTCGCTTTTTGGATGATTCCACCGGGCGGAATTCTGCTATTGAGTAGTTTCTTTGTGGGCGCTCCGGGTGCGGGCTGGACTTCCTATCCGCCATTGAGCCTGGTTTATAACAAGCCGGGAGAAATGATTTGGATTTTAAGCCTGCTGATTTTGGGAACGTCTTCCATTTTGGGTGCGGTCAATTTTCTGGTCACGATCCTAAAAATGCGCGCTCCCGGCATGACCTTAAACAAAATGCCCTTGTTTTGTTGGGCAATGCTGGCAACTTCGGCGCTGATTTTGATTTCCACTCCCGTCTTGGCAGGGGCATTGATCCTACTGTCGTTTGATTTGGTGGTGGGCACGGCTTTTTTCAATCCCACAGGCGGCGGTAATCCGGTGGTTTACCAGCATATGTTCTGGTTTTACTCGCACCCAGCGGTCTACATTATGGTGCTGCCGGTGTTTGGGCTAATTTCAGAGATTTTGCCCGTTCACTCCCGTAAGCCGATTTTTGGATATAAGGCGATCGCCTACTCCAGTTTTGCCATCAGCTTTTTGGGCTTAATCGTCTGGGCACACCATATGTTCACCAGCGGCACCCCTCCCTGGCTGCGGATGTTTTTCATGATTAACACCATGATTATCGCCGTGCCCACGGGTATTAAGGTTTTTGGCTGGCTGGCAACTATCTGGGGCGGCAAGCTGCGGCTGAATAGCGCCATGCTGTTTGCCATGGGTTTCCTATCCATGTTTGTGATTGGTGGGATTAGCGGAGTCATGTTAGCCGCCGTACCCTTTGACATTCACGTCCACGACACCTACTTCGTGGTTGCCCATCTACACTACGTCTTGTTTGGCGGCAGCGTGTTTGGTATTTATGCCGGAACCTACCACTGGTTTCCCAAAATGACGGGACGCATGGTCAACGAAACCCTAGGCAGAATTCACTTCGCGTTAACGCTGATTGGCTTTAATTTGGCGTTTTTGCCCATGCACAAACTGGGTCTAGAAGGCATGAACCGTCGAATTGCGGAATACGATCCTAAATTTACAGCGCTCAATTTGGTTTGCACCATTGGCACTTACATCTTGGCGGTTTCCACCTTGCCGTTCATCTTCAACGTCGTCTGGAGCGTGTTCAAGGGAGAAAAAGCCTCTAGCAATCCTTGGGGTGGCTTAACTTTTGAATGGCAAACGACCTCGCCGCCGCCAGTCGAAAACTTTGAGATTGATCCCGTGCTTGAGATCGGTCCTTATGAATACGGCACAGAGGAAGCGGTGAAAATTATTAAAGCGGGACCATTTCTGGCATTGGAAGCGGCGGCGGCACAAGGATAAGGAAAAACCCATGCAAAGTTCTGCACTTGATACGACCACTCAAATTGTCACCAGTCATCATTCGGAGACTGCCCACGGACATCATGCCCACCCCGATCATCGGATTTTTGGCATCATTGTTTTCCTGGTGGCGGAAGCTATGATTTTTATGGGGCTGTTCATCGCCTATCTGACGTTTCGGGCAGTCGCCCCGGTGTGGCCCCCCGAAGGTACGCCAGAACTAGAATTACTGCTGCCCGGAATCAACACTATCATCCTAATTTCCAGTAGCTTTGTGATCCACAACGCAGACACGGCGATCAAAAAGGATGACGTAAAAGGAATGCGGATGTGGTTTGCCATCACTGCCGCGATCGGTGCTGTGTTTCTGGCGGGTCAGCTTTATGAATATTTCCATTTAGAGTTTGGACTTAAGACTAATCTTTTTGCCAGCACGTTTTATGTGTTGACAGGATTTCACGGGCTGCACGTTTTCTTTGGGGTGATCTTGATGTTGGGTGTTTTGTGGCGATCGCGCAAACCCGGTCACTACTCCAGCACCAGTCACTTTGGCATTGAAGCGGCTGAAATTTATTGGCACTTCGTCGATGTCATTTGGATCATCTTGTTCATCCTGCTTTACCTATTGAAGTAAGGTCAATCGCAACAAATCTAAAAGCTTAGAATCGGCTCAGGCAGAAGGGACATGATGTTTCTTCTGCTTTTTGCTGCGATGAATCGAGACTGCGGCTATTGTCGCCTTGCTTACTGGCATCAAGACGGTTATCCAAACCCCATAACGGGCTAAGCTGAAATGATACGTTTTGAATTTTGAATTTTGAATTGTATGGCAGTACGAAGAAAGGTCGAGACAACGACCATCCGTTATTCCTTACTCTACGCGATGTGCAACTAAGAACCCTCACCCCAAACCCCTCTCCCACAGGAGAGGGGATTTCAAAAGATCTCTGGTTCCCTCTCCTGCGGGAGAGGGCTAGGGTGAGGGCTGCTTTTGGACGGTTTCAAGAAAGTCGCACATTGCGTTACTTCTCAAAGATCTTTGTGTCCTAACCTATTCATCCGTTGCCATAACACAGCGAGGTTCGTGAAAATCTCCTATGAAAATTCCTGTTTCGTTGACGCTAGTCACCTGTTTTTGCCTCTCTATGGTTTGCGCGATCGCACTTTCGGTTGGCGCAATCGCAGCCCAGCCTAAACTGTTTATCGCCTATCCACCGCCAACCCATCAAACGACGGCACCCAAAATCTTTTTCATTGGTACGGCTCCCGTTGGGGGACAAGTCTTGGTCAACGGGCAGGCGATCGCCCGTAGCAGTGCTGGACACTTTGCCCCCAGCTTTCCCCTGCAAATTGGCACCAACCAGTTCACCTTTCGCTATGGCACCCAAGAACTGAAGCGCACCGTCACCCGCGAAACCAGCGGTGTGCCCTTGCCAATTGGCAACACGTTTGCTAAAGAATCCCTGACCCCTGCTGTGAATATTGGCAGGCTACCCGATGAGTTAATCTGCTTTGGGGCGATCGCCCCACCCGGAGCCACCGTTGGGGTTCGCTTAGGCACCAAACAAACGATCCCCCTTCAACCGCAATCTCAATTTATCGAATTGCCGCCGAACTCCGCCGTATTAACTCAGCAAAATCAACCCGTTGCCGTGAGTGAAGCTAGCTTTTACCGAGGCTGTGGGCGCACGGTGCTAATCGGCGATTTAGGCAACCCCGTCTTTGAACTGAACTTGGGCGGCAATACCACGCGCCAACTGGGGACGGGCAATATCCAAATTTTGTCGCCCACCCAGCTAGAAGTCGCAGAAGTGACCGCCGATGCTGGCACAGCCCGCACGGGACCCAGCACCGACTATTCTCGCCTAACGCCGCTGCCAAAAGGCACGCTGGCAAGAGTCACTGGCTATGAGGGCGATTGGGTGCGTTTAGATTATGGTGCCTGGATCAAGCGTCCAGAAGTGCAAGTGCGGCGCACGGCTGTTCCGCCCACTTCATTGATTCGCAGCGTTAAGGCAAGACAAGTAGGCGACTGGACAGAGATTGTTTTTCCGTTGCAGGTGCCGGTTCCGATCGCAGTACAGCAGGGCGATCGCACGTTCACCCTCACCCTTTACAACACCACCGCCCAAACCGACACCATCCGGCTAGACGATGACCCGTTGATTGCCCGTCTCGACTGGCAGCAAACCCAACCCGGGCAGGTGCAATATGTTTTTAACCTGAAAACACCTCAGCAATGGGGCTACACGCTACGGTATGAAGGCACCAGTTTAGTTCTGGCGCTCAGGCATCCACCCAACGTGAAAAGTGGTGGAAAAGGAAATACGCTCGCGGCAAAACCTCTCAGAGGAACAAAAATTCTGCTCGATCCAGGGCATGGAGGACCGGAAGACTTGGGATCGGTGGGACCTGCCGGGATACCAGAAAAAGACTTTGCATTGAAGACTTCTAAGCTGCTACGAGATGAATTGATTCAGCGGGGCGCGACTGTGATCATGACTCGCGAAAAAGATCTCGATGTGGGTTTGCAAGACCGGGTAAACCTGATTGCCACATCTCAGCCCACGATCGCCCTAAGCGTTCACTACAATGCACTGCCGGATAGTGGCGATGCGATCAAAACTCAGGGTGTCTCAACGTTTTGGTATCAAACTCAAGCGCATAGTTTGGCAATTTTTTTGCATAACTACCTAGTCAAAACGCTCAAACGCCCTTCCTATGGAGTGTTTTGGAATAACTTAGCCTTAACTCGTCCATCTAACACCCCATCGGTGCTGCTAGAACTGGGGTTTATGATTAACCCCACTGAATATGAATGGATTGCCAATGCGGCAGAGCAGAAGAAGCTAGCACGGGCGATCGCCGATGGAGTCACCGCATGGCTATATCCGCGATCGTAGAGGAATAAAGATTAGTAGCTATCGCCGTTGGTAGCGGTTTTCATGCCCAAAAAGTGATTTGCCTGCATCAAGCGATCGGCAATTACCATCCGCCGAGCTAGGCTAATGCCCGGTTCAGCAATTGCCTCTTGAGCCGACTGACGATATTTAGCGCCCGTTACCGGATCAACCTCATCGATATGCTTGAGATTGGCATAGACTTGACGAACGTTAATAGCCATAAACCCTCTATAGAAAACTTCTAGAGACTCTGTAATCGTGCATCCTAGCCGCTTACCCAATCCACAGAACTCCTAAAAATCCTATGCTTTAAGCTAACAAAGCCTAGATAAACGGATTCCACGATACAATACCCTCTATTTTAGCCAGTTCAAAGAATTGAAGCCCTATCAAAATAGGCACGATTCATAACGAAGCATCACAAACCTGCAACACATTTGTGCAGACTGCAATAGTTCACAATACACATTGCAACACTTGTCGCAGGTGTGATTTTAGATAGTCGTTCCTTATTTCAATTTTTCGCAGAGCAATCGCTACTCCCTTTTCCCTCACCCCTCATGCTTAATTCCAGGCTAGCTCCTCTAACAGGTGTTGCGTCAATTGATGATCTGAGAGTTCTCTAGTGCGTCGCTCTTGCAAAACTTGCTCAAGGAACTGTTGAAAATTGTTCCAGACCATTTGGGTGTTGGGATGGTCGTCTTCCAAATGGTTAAACAGGATAGCTATCGCCCAAAGGTACCAGGGTTCCGCCTCGCTGTAGCGTCTTTTGGAATAGTACAAATGTGCCAAATTATTCAGACTGGTGGCGGTATCGGGATGATCCACCCCTAACTGCTGTTCTATAATCTGAAGTGATCGCTGGTATAACGTTTCTGCTGCCCCATAGCGTCCTTGTTCGGTTAAGTAATAGCCTGCTTGATTAAGGAGCGATGCCCAGGTGGTAGTTGACCAGGTTGCGGCGGTTAGCTTGGCGATCGCCTGCACATGGGGCACCAGTCGTCCACAAATTTGCCAGTTCTCAAACTTCGTCACATCAGGAAACACCGCATTCAGTCCAGCAATGGCGCGTTGTGTCCAGTCTTGCCGCTCAGCCTCAGTCAAGCCATGCCAGATGACCGCCTGCACCATGCGGTGAATGCTGTAGCGTGCTGTGGTTTGCTCTCGCTGAATCAGGGAAAAGTCTGTCAGGGCTGCCAACTGTTCTGCGAATGCCAACTCATCGGTGCAGGCTAGCAAGCCAAATTCCTTGGCGCAGACCAGTAACAATTGTTCGAAAATGTCATCGGCGGCTAAGACGGCGCTCAACTGCAAAATCGGCACCGAGGCAGGCGATCGCTTTTCCACCTCTTCAAAGTTCAACAGCCAGGTGGTTGCCACGGATTGGGGATAGTCTCCGGTTTCGGGTAAGCCTTTCTGGCATTGCTGAATAGAGGGATGAATAGCTAGGGGCGTTGAGGGACAGGTACATCACCAAACTTGAGGGAATGAATTAACAGCCGGATGGAATGACCTAGCATTTCTACGGACTTTGAGTAACACAACGTTTTACGATGGAGACGGACTAAATAATGGCGTAAGCGGGTATTTTCACCGTCTACCCGTGTCATGTAAGTCTTGCTGACAATCGGGTCACCCTCTGAGATAAAACCAGGATAAACAGACCATCCATCCGTGACATAGAAATAGCACTGCCCCGTTGCTACAACGAACCACAAAGGCTTCAAGGTTTGGGCACTGTGATCGCCCAAGACCCAGCCTAAGATGCTTTTACAAAAGTGGTCTACCGCTGTCCACAGCCAAATTTTGTTTTTTTTGATCCCACAAAGGTTTCCAGTTCATCCAGTTCACCTACCTGGGGAATTTGGTCTGGATCATCGGCATCCGGGAGATTTTCACCGACCGTTTTGACCCAGCTAATCACTGTCGTATGATGCACCCCTTTAACCCGTTCAATGCCCCGAAAGCCGATGCCATTGACATACATTTTGAGGCATTCCTGCCTGAACTCATCGGGATAGCCCAGATGAACTTGATAATCCTCAAGGAACTGTCGTCGGCAATCAGCACAAATGTGGTTTTGTTTACCTCTTCGATGTCCATTCTTACGGATGTTAGTCGATCCACATTCCGGGCATTGCATAGGTCATTTACTCAATATCATCCCTTAATTATGCAACGCCGTAAATCTTTGGGGCAATACAGTTTGATTACCGACTCTACGATTAAATTCTTGCGTTAGTGTAAATACCGCTTCACCCGAAAGCACTGTAGTCGTCGAGAATTGCTGCTTTTCTAAGGTAGAAACCCGCAAATCTAAGCTATCAACCCGCCCTCGGAGGCTAGCCAATTCAGCAGCAAACTCTTCTTGCAGTTTTTTAATGACCTCTAGGTCTTCTTTTTTGACAAAATCAGCGGTAGCAGCAGCAATCAGTTCTTGGATTTTATCGAGACAAGCGTTTAACCCAGCAGCAAATTCATAGCGGCTGAGGGCACGGTTGCCGCGATAGGTTTTGTCAGGATAGCCCACACACAATGCAGCCATAGCGCTCAACCAAAGATTGCAATGCTTGGAATGCCCAATCTGTCGGGCGAACATCGCTTAATTGAGAAACGGAGGTAACTTGCCCCATTTCGGCTGTTGCGTAGTTGGGGCTGAGGACTTCTGCGGCAACGACTGCGGGAGTAATCGATTGGGCGATCGCGCCAACTTGATTGATCAGTAAAACACTCAGCGACCCGACACCGCTTTGAGCCAATCGCGCGAACAAGGCGTTGCACTTCATATTCAGGGGGGGGGATTGCAAATTTGCGCTGACTATACCCCCCCGTAGAATATGTCAATCTTCCTCGTTAAGGTGATGCAGAAGATCGGGATGAAGCGTGAGATCGCGGCAGGCTTAGGACTGGGACAGGCGCTTTAAGGTCTGTCCACCGAGCAAGTCGTGGGCTTGTTGCAAAATGGCAGGAATTTTATCTCCATGAGGACTGTTTTTTAAGTAAGGCTTGAGCGCGGTGAGGTCGATTTGATCGACCTTGGCACCGGGAAACCAGTGGCTTGCTTCACCCAGCAGGTTATAGCGCATGGCGGCATAGTCAGTCATGTCGAAGGCGATCGCCAAGTTCCACAGCCACAGTACAACGGGAATGTTTAACCGTCCTGGTGTTTTGTCAAACGTAGGCAATCCTACATGCCAGGTTTTGTACCAGTCTTCACCCAATCGAGCGATCGCGGCTTCTTCTAGCCTCTGCAAAATCGGTGGCAGCACTTCATCAGCGCGATCGAGCAACTCCAAGGTTTTCAGATGTTCATCAAAATCTTGGGGACGAGCCGCTCCTACACTCAGTGTATGAACTTGCGGATGGCTCAGACAAAATAAATTGTTGAACACAATTGGGCTAAGCGGCGCACAGAGATCAACCAAGCGCTGAGGCGGACTATAGAGCATTCCTCCTTTGTCGGATGGGCTGATGATGAACACACCCATGTCTTGACGAGTGGCGGCTTGTACGGCATCCCAATTCCGCTGATTGATGTAATACCAGTGCAAATTCACATAGTCAAATTGTCCAGTTTCACAAGCACGGACAATCACTTGCGGGTCTGCGGCATGGGTGGAAAACCCCACATGGCGAATTTTGCCCTGCTGCTGAAAGTCGCGAACGACCTCCATGCAGCCACCGGGACGCACCGCCCAGTCTAAGATTTCATTGGTATTAATCCCATGCATTCCAAAGAGATCAATATAGTCCAACTTTAGATTTGCCAAGGATTGCTCAATTGTTTTGCGAAACTCCTTGACGTTCTCTTTGGGAGAGGTTTTAGTTTGAATAATTAGCTTTTCGCGAGGAAACTGAGGCAGGACTTGCCCAAGCTGTAGTTCTGAACTGCCGTAGCCCCGTGCCGTTTCAATGTGATTGATGCCAACATCTAGCGATCGCGCGATCGTTGCCTCCAAATTTGCCTGATTATCCGTTGGAATAGCTTTCAGTGCCACATCTTGCCACTTGTATTGATATCGCATTCCCCCACAAGAGAACACAGGCATTAGTAGTTCAGTCCGTCCAAAACGTCGGTAAAGCATGGGAAGGAGAGCTAGGGAGTAAGGGCTAGGAAACTTGGTGTTGCTGAAGATAAGTATGATTTCTGACTGTAGGGGTAGGTCTTGTGCCTACCCTGCCGGAGATCGAGGGCAACCACAAGGGATTGCCCCTACAAATTTCATCCTCAGATTCAGCAATGCCGGAAACTTGTCTTCAAGATCAAGTCCTTCTAATGTAGTGAATTTTTGCCCCTGACATCGGGGTTTGTTAAAGAAATGGATTTCGTTAGCCAGCACGATAGAGACAATTTTTATTCCTCATCCCTAGTTTTGAACTACCTGGGCGATCGCCTGACATTTTCTGAGTTCTCGCACCAGCCGGAGCACTTAATGTTGATAAAGCGGAACAGGCAAGATGGCAGGGAGTTGACTCATCACTTCCCAACGAGATGGATGCCGCAATCCGAGATTCGGGCGATCGCGTTAGCCCCATCAAACACCGCATCATTAGAAACGGTCCGCTTGATGTGGACTGTCCAAGTACGGGGCAATAATTCGCCTCGTTCAATTCGTTGAAACTATCAATCGTTGCCATGACAATCAGGCGATCGCCGCTGGCGCTAAACCGAGGACGTGTGGATACTCCAGAGGTTGATCACGGTCTGAGTTAGATTTTTTCTAGACCAGCGATCGCTCAATCGTCGCCATACAAGGAAGCGTGCGATCGCTGGTGTTAGGAGGTTTCTGGGTCGTTGTTGGGTTACTTCGCAGACCAAAATTTACAGTGAATAGTTTTGGGCTACTCAATTCCTTCAATCCGATCTTCCACCTGTTGGTAAAGTTCGCGCAGTTTATCGAGGTTTTCCTCGCTGGTTTCCCAGTAGCCGCGCCCATTTGCCTCCAGCAAGGTTGTCACCATTTTACGGAACGAGTTGGGGTTGAGATCGATCAACCGCTTGCTCATTTCTTCGTCTTTAAAGAAAGTGGTGTTGGTGTCTTCATAGACCCAGTTATCCACAGCATCAGCAGTGGCAGACCAACCCATCGTATTCACCAGTCGCTTCGACAGTTCCCGCACTCCTTCATAGCCGTGGGAAAGCATCCCTTCGTACCACTTAGGATTGAGCAGTTTGGTTCGCGAGTCAAGGCGAACGGTTTCCGATAAGGTACGGATTTGGGCATTAGCGGTAGTTGTGTCTGCCATGTAAGCCGTAGGCTTTTTGCCGTCATTCCGCAGACCTGCAACAATTTTGGTGGGGTCAGAATCGTAGTAGTGGGAAACATCGGTAAGGGAAATCTCGGATGAGTCCAGATTTTGGAAGGTAACATCGGCGGTTTTGAGTGCCGCTTTGAATAGGTCTTCGCTTTGATCCATCATGCCGGGGTTATCGGATGAGAAGGCGAACCCTTTGCGAGACAGGTACATGTTTTGCAGTTCCTGCTCGTTTTCCCAGGTGCCGTTTTCCACCGCCAGGTTGATGTTGCTGGAGTAGGAGCCGGAGGCATTGGAGAAAATTCGGGTTGCGGCTTGGCGGAGGTTAATGCCCATGTCTTCGGCTTGCTTGAGCGCATGTTTACGGACGAAGTTCATTTCCAGTGGTTCGTCGGCTTCGGCTGCCATTTTAACGGCGCGATCGAGCAGTGCCATTTGATTGATGAACAAATCGCGGAAGACTCCGGAGCAGTTGACGACGACATCAATCCGGGGACGACCCAATTCTTCTAAGGATAATAGCTCTAGCTTGTTAATCCGTCCGAGGGAGTCCGGCATAGGCTTGACTCCGACCATCCAGAGAATTTGGGCAAGGGATTCGCCGTAGGTTTTGATGTTGTCGGTGCCCCAAAGAACGCAGGCGATCGTTTCGGGATAAGCACCATTGTTTTCTTGTCGCTGGCGATCGAGCAGGCGATCGACCACCACTTTTGCCGATCGCACCGCTGCCGCAGTGGGAATTGATTGGGGATCAAGGGCGTGGATATTTTTGCCCGTGGGCAACACATCGGGATTGCGAATCGGGTCGCCACCGGGACCAGGGATAATATATTGACCATCTAGCCCGACTAATAGAGCGCCTAATTCATTATCGGCAACCACTTGTTTGAGGCAAAACTGAAGATACTCGAACAGAGGCTTGAGGAGTTCAGAATCAACGGCGGTATAGCCTGCGGTGTGAAGCGCTTCGACCCAAGGCGCTTTTTTGTTGTTAAACAGATTGCTAAACATAGAAAGCTTGGAGACGCGCCCTTCTTCGTCAATTTGGGCGTGAACCATCGCAGCAACAGCGGTACGAACTGCCATGTTGATGTTATTCAAAAGCTCTACATCGTTAAGAACGCCGCGATCGCTGTTGGCATAAATCTCGTCAATGTTGCGCTCAATGCTGTTAGCGATGATCCGTTGCAGACTGAGAATGCTGTCTTCTTCGCGATCGAGACTGGCAATATTCACTAGGGTGGCGATCGCTTCTTCGGCGGTGGGCGGTTTGCCAATCACATGTAACCCACAGGGGAGCAGCCGTGATTCAATCTCCATCAGTTTGATGTAGACCTTGCCAACCACGGTATCGCGCTCTTCAGCGGTTAAATCCCGCGCATCTTTATCGGGTAAAGCTACATCTTTGTCTAAATTCACCACACGGCATTGATCCATAATGGTGTTCGTAATCGATTCGCCCCGCCCCGTGTCTTTCAGAGTTTGATAGGACGCGATCAGTTCGCTGAGTTCCTTTAACCCCTTATACAAGCCCGCATTTTCAGCCGGAGGAGTTAGGTAGCTGATGGTTTCGGCATAGCTGCGACGCTTAGCGATCGTGGCTTCCGAGGGATTGTTTGCCGCGTAGTAGTAGAGATTTGGAATCGCACCAATCAGGCTATCGGGGAAGCACTCATCCGACATGCCGATTTGCTTTCCGGGCATAAATTCTAGGGAACCATGGGTGCCAAAGTGCAGCACTGCATCGGCTTTCCAGATTTTTTCCAGGTAGGTATAGTAGGCGGCAAACCCGTGATGAGGGCTGGCGGAGCGGGAGAACAGTAGCCGCATCGGGTCGCCTTCATAGCCAAATGTCGGCTGCACCCCAATGAAGACGTTGCCAAACGACTTGCCGTAAATCAACAGATTTTGCCCGTCGGTATTCAGGTTTCCAGGAGCCGGACCCCAAGACGGAATCAAACGTTCGTGGTAGGGCGTAAGGGCTTCATATTCGGGCACCGACATTTTGTAGGCGATGTTGAGTTCAGGGCTGTTGAACTGGGCTTGGGCGTTGTGCAGCACTTCCAGCATTAGCTTTTCAGCAGACTCCGGCAGTTCTTGTACGTCGTAGCCATTGTCGCGCAGCGATTCTAGCACTTTGTAAATGGAGCCAAACACGTCCAGATAAGCCGCTGTGCCAACGTTGCCTTTATCAGGCGGAAAGCTGAAGACGGTAATGGCAACTCGCTTATGCAGTTTGGGTTTGCGGCGCAGATTTGCCCAGTTCATCGCCCGTTGAGCGATCGCTTCCACTCGATCTTGGAGGGCGATCGCCTTACCCGTGTTGCCATCCCGCCCAGAGAGAATAATTGGCTCAATGCCGCCATCCAGTTCCGGCAGAGCGATCTGCAACGCCACTTGAATGGGGTGCAATCCCAGTTCGCTATCTTGCCATTCTTCCGTTGTTTGAAATACCAACGGCAATGCCACCATATAAGGACGATTTAGCCGAGTCAACGCTTCGATCGCCTTGGGATGATCTTGTCGTGCCGGACCCCCCACCAAGGCAAAGCCCGTTAGCGATACCACCACATCCACTAGCGGAGTAGTTTTATGAATGGGATCATAGAAAAATGCTTCTACCGGCTTGGAGAAATCTAACCCGCCTGCAAACACGGGCAGCACCCGCGCCCCCATTGCCTCCAACTCAGACACCATCGACACGTAATGAGCATCGTCACCCGTGACTAAATGAGTTCGTTGTAACACCAGTCCAATCGTTGGCACTAGGGGATCGCGCATGTCGGCTGGAAGATCTGAGCGGGAAGAAAACCAGTTGAGGTATTCTTTCACGTCTTCATACATCGTGGGCGCGAGGGGATGCCAAATACCGATATCAGGGTAAGTCACCGGATCTTGATATTGAAAAATCGGGGCAGCACTGCCGTTGATGCCCACTTCGCCCTTAAACACGTACTTGTCTGCCAGCATCAGCAGGAAGTTTTCCAGGTTTTCTTGAGAACCGCCCAGCCAATACTGGAAGCTGAGCATAAAGTTGCGGGCATCCTGCGCCTTATCCATGGGCAGGTATTTGAGGACTTGGGGCAACGTGCGAAGCAACTTCAGCATGGCATCCTGGAAGCCTGCACCCGATTTTTCCTTGCGCTTTTTCATGAAGCTAGCGATCGCGCTTTTGGATTGCCCAATTTGTGCCAAGGAGAAACTGCCCATTTTATTCAGGCGCATGACTTGGGGCATTGAAGGGAAGACGACCGACACATCCAGGCGATCGCGATATGGTTCCACCGCTTCTACTACTTTGTCTGCCAAATCTTCTAGAAAAATCAACGAGGCGATAAAAATATTGGCTTGAGAAACATCCCGCTTGAAGTCGTCAAAGTTCGTGGGATCGCGGAGTTCTTCAATTAAGTAACCGCTAATTTCAACCGCAATACTCGGATGAGTCTGATTAATCGATCGAACAGCGGCAGAAAGAGCGCTTTGATATTGAGGCTCTAGCACGACATAAACCACCTTCACTAGACTGCGCCCGCCTAGGATTTCGGGTGCAACATGCCTAATGGTGGGCTTGACGTGAGTAAACATGCGGTTAGGCTCCTTAAATCATGCAATTGCAAGTCGTTATTACTAAAGGTCAATGCTGAGTCTCTCAGGACTTTCGATCAGGACTTTCGATTTGCATTTGCCCACCAACAGGATGAAAAGCGGGACATAAAACAAAAAATCGGGACCATCGTGACAGCAAGAAATCAGACCTTACATTTTACGTTGCACATCCCTGTTTGTATCAGAAAAGCTTACCTCATGAGGGTTTGGGAGCTTAACTGACACAATTTGATAAAAAAACGGACATTTTTGTTTACGTTTGTTTATGTTTTAGTGAGCAACTACTCCTAAAAATGTTTGAGAAACTTCATGATTTTTCCTTCTAAGGGCTACAAAAGAACGGCTGAGCTAAATCCAGCCGCGCAGCCAATAGATCACCATGCCAATATATTCTTTAAGGGCACGGGTGATGTTGCGGAGTTGATCGGCTTCGGGGAGCAAGCTCAGCACCACCGATTGGGGACTGGTTTGTAACGCTTCTAAATCGCGATCGCTGACCAAAAAATCTGTTGGTGCTGGAATCGCATCCATTCCTAGCTTTTGGAAAATCCGCAGAGATCGCGGCATATGCATGGCTGAAGTGACTAGCAAGATCCGACGAATGCCGTTTTCGTCCATGATTTTCTTCACATTCACCGCATTTTCTCGCGTGTTTAAAGAAGTCGGGTCTTGCAGCATGGCAGAGCGCGGCACACCCATCGGCTCCATTAAAGTCGCCATGTCTTCAGATTCGGGATTCGATTTACCAAACCACTCAATTCTGCCGCCACTCAAAATCACACGGGTTGCTTTCCCCTCTCGATAGAGCTTGGCACCATATAACACGCGATCGCCTTCCTCTTGCACCTCAACCCACGGACGAGGCGCAAAAGCAGGTCTAGTGGCTCCACCCAACACCACGATCGCGTCTGCTGTAGGCAACTCGCCTTGGGGCAGGTGTTGAAATTCTAACGACTTAACTAAGGCAACACTGATCCAACCATTACTGCTGACTAAGAGAACGATCAGCGCTAACCCAACGGGGATCATCGCCAACCGCGATCGCCGCCACAACAGTAGCCCTAACGCCAACAACAGCAGCAGGCAAGCTAGACCCAGCGGATACAAAAATAGTGGCAATAGCTTAGAGAGAAATAAAAACATTAAAGGGATTTGGGCGCTAGGAATTTGGGCACCATAGAGTCATGACTCTAGCAAGGATTGGAGTGGGGTGCATCCTACATTTACAGCCCTCACCCTAAATCACTCCCCCAAAGCAGGAGAGGGACTTTGAGTTGTCTCTCCTTCTCCCGACCTGAGAGAAGGGGATGAAGGCATATTTGCAAAACTAGGATGCACTCATTGGGGTATTTCTTGAGAACCATCCGGATGCCATAGTACCCCCTCTGAAAGATAACGATACTCTCTAGCTTTCCATTTAAACATTAAAAACGCCCTGGGGATGCCAGAGCGTCGGAACAGTAACCACTCTCTTCTACTTGATACTTTTTAGCTTCTCCTGTTTCCGCAAAAGTTTTAGAAAAGGTGTGACAGTTTGTTCACCGTTTTAACTGTGCGCTTTTGAGGAGAACGCTAACCTTACTGTTTCAAATGTTTTGAGGACGTGAAAGCTAGGTTGATTCACACCCAAAACTCTTGACTCAGATGCTATGAAACTACGATATTTGCTGTTGTTTGCAGCTTCGGCTTTAGTGGTTACGCCGATTCCAACGATTAGCGCCCCCGTGCAGATTGCTTATGAATCGCGCGCGATCGCCGGGTCAGCCAATACAATTTACCAGCGGGTAAATCCGGCGGTGGTGACGGTGTTTGCGGGGCGAGAAATTGGCTCTGGCAGTGTGGTTAGCCCGAATGGATTGGTGATCACCAATAATCATGTGGTGAATGGGGCAATGGGCAGTCGAGTTTCTGCCAGAACATTTGATGGGCAAAGTTATGTGGGTCAGGTGATTGCTATCGATCGCCGCTCCGATCTAGCCCTCATTCAACTGCAAACTGGATCGCAACTACCTACAGTGCCTTTGGCAACTAGCACACCGAGATCGGGCGAACCTGTGTTGGCGATCGGCAGTCCCTATGGTCGTCCGGGCGTGTTGACAACAGGCACGTTTAGCAGCACGCGAAGCAATGGCGATCTGCAATCGAGGGTAGTGTTGCATCCCGGAAATTCGGGAGGTCCTTTGTTGAATGCATCGGGCGAAATGGTGGGCGTGAATAAGGCGATTTTGGAATCGGCGCAGGGCAGCAATACGGGAATTAGCATTGCCACAAGCGTACAAACTGCCCGGTCGTTTATTGCCCAAAATAGTGCTGGAAGTGCTGGTATTGCTTCAAGAGCGCCAATTTATAATCAAATGCCTAATCAAACGCCCATTTATCAGCCGCCCACTAATCCAGTGATCGCTCAATTTCCCGGTGGCATTGTGTTACCAAAGCCGCAATCTCCGATTTGGCGATCGCGCTCAAATAATCCCATTTATGAGTCGCAGCCACCTAATAATCAGTTTGCGTCTCGTTCTGGTCAATACTCTGGTGGTCAATATTCTGGCGGTGCTGTCGTGATTCCAACGCCGAATGATAATCGCTCCAATCCAGGCATTGACCGCCAGAATTATGAGAGTGCCCAAGTTCCAACTCCTCAATATGACCCTGGTTATCACTCAGATTTACCCTATCCATCGCCCCAAGCAGGCAGCAATCCAGCAATCGCGGGCGCGCAGTTAGGCGTAACTGTGGATATTCGCACGTTAGTTGTGCAAAGTGTGAATCGGGGTTCAGCAGCAGCAAACAGCGGTTTACAAGTGGGCGATCGCCTGCTGGGAGTGAATGGAAACGCCCTCCGCAGTTTTGATGACCTCAAAGCCTTTATTAGTAATGCTCCTGCTGTTGCCCAATTCACCATTAGCCGCAATGGGCAGGCGGCGACGCTTGGAATTCAGTTTTAGTCGCAGTTTGAGGAGTGCTGGATTACTTGGGTTGAGTGGCGATCGCCAACCTCAACCCTGGAATTTGGCGCAGTTGATCCATCACTGCCACTACCTGACCATGGCTGACCTGCTCGTCGGCATTGATGATCACTTGGGCTGACTGAGTGCCAACTAAGGATTTGAGTCGGGGTTGAAGTTCCGACAACGACACCGTTTGGTTATTTAACTGAATTTGCCCTTGAGCATTCACCGTCACGGTAAAGCGTCCAGAATTTTGGGCTTGAGCCGTCGTCGCTTTGGGTAGATTGACGGGCACTCCAGTCGATCGCGTCAAAAACAAAGACGACATCATAAAAAACGTGAGGATTGCAAAGATCACATCGATCATCGGTACGATGTTGATCTGAAATGGCAAATCTGGCTCATCCGGTAGACGCATAGGACGAAGGCGCTCCTTGTTCGTAATATCGCCGATAGAGCAATTCTAGCTGTCCGCCGTATTCTTGAATCAGGGCAATTTGCCGCAAATATAAGCCGCGAAAGGTATTGGCAAACAGCAGCGTGAAAATGGCGACTATCAATCCGGCTGCCGTAGAAACCAACGCTTCACTAATACCAGCGCTGACTCCCAGGGTGCTGCTGCCAGACAGTTCTCCCAGTTTTAAGGACGCAAAAGAGCGAATCAACCCCAGCACGGTTCCCAACAAACCCAAGAGTGGCGACAGGCTAATGATGGTTTCAAATACGGTGTTGAACCGCTTGAGTAACGGTATTTCTGCCTGAGCCGAACTTTCCAGGGCTAACCGAAACTCTTCAGGATTGGGGCGATCGAGTTCTAATGCTGCCAAAAAAATTCGGGCGATCGGCAAATCTGTATTTTTCTCCAGCTTCAAAAATGCATTGCGGGGATTGTGGCTATACAGGGTCAGCACTTCCCGCGCTAGCCGCTCTTGACGACGAGTAATCTTGACCCAAAATATCACTCGCTCCAAAATTAATGCCACTGCCAGCAGGGAAAACCCCAACAGCGGCAGCATGACAATTCCACCCGCAGTTACCCAACTTCCAACTTGCATATGTTATTTAGACTGTAATCAACTAGATGTTTAAAGGTATTCAGTAGATGTTTAAAGGTATTAAGGAATAATCAGACCATAGCTTAACAGGTCGGTTGTCAAGCGGAATCAAACTGTGGCTAAATCCGCGCGGAGGAAGTCGACGAATTGTCGGGCAGTGCGACCCGATCGCCCATTGTGACGAGTTGCCCACTGGAGCGCTTGAAACTCTAGATCGTCTGAGCTAAGGGAAATATTGGTTTGGGCGGCAAGATGATGAACGATCTGTAAATAGGTGGCTTGATCCGGTGGCTCGAAGGTTAGGGTTAGCCCAAAGCGATCGCTAAAGGAAAGTTTTTCTTGCACGGTATCCCAAGCGTGAATTTCATCGCCATCTTTGGGGCGGGGGCGATCGCCAAAAAACTCGCGAATCAAATGCCGCCGATTGGAAGTGGCATAAACCACTACATTTTGCGATCGCGCCGTCAAATTTCCTTCCAGCACTACCTTTAACGCTTTGTAATCGTCCTCGTCTTCTTCAAACGACAGATCATCCACAAAAATGATGAACTTTTGCGGCAACGGGCGGAGTTGATCTACGATCGCAGGCAAGTCTCGCAAATTTGACTTGGCAACTTCAATCAAGCGCATTCCATCCTGGCTGTAGCGATTGAGCAACGCCTTCACCAACGACGACTTGCCCGATCCCCGACTGCCATACAGCAACACATGCAGCGCCGAGTAGCCTTTGAGTAAAAACTCGGTGTTTTTCAACAGCGCCTCTTGCTGAGTGTCATAGCCCACCAAGTCACCCAGTTCCACCGGATCGGCGTGAGCAATGCCCATGAGTTCGCCCTGATGCCATCGCAGTGCTGCATATCTCGCCGCAATTCCAGTGCCATACTGATGATAATGGGCGGCAAACACTTCTATTCCCTCTGCCCAGTTGGTACGTTCTAGCTGAAGTTTGACAGGTGTTACTGCTGAATCGCTGGATGGCTCCCAGGCGATCGCCGGGAAAGAAACTGGCGCGATCGCCTCCACCCAATTTCTCAACTGCACTTCTCCATACTCAGACAACTCTTGCAGCACTTGCAAATCGTGCCGCGCCGCCAACACTAAGGCTGGCGACAATTCCTGAAACTCTTTTTGCTGCGCCTGTTGGGTAAATGGGTTTTCATCTCGCAAAACGCACGTAAGTAAAAGATCTTGCCAGGATTGCTCCGCCTCTACCAAACAGCGCAACCAGCGTCCGTAAGCATGAAGACAATTCAAAACCTCTGCTCCAACCTTTGCCTGAGCAGTGTGAATCGCTTGCAGCAATGCCAAAAAAGCTTGCCCTGCTTCCTGCTCAAAATCAAACACCGATTGATACACCAACAGAGACGCTGCTTTTTGCAGCAATTGAAACGCAGACAACTCAGGCGATCTCATTCCCACACCCAATCTTAAATAGCCTTCTCATCATCCCGTAATTTTTGCGTTCCCGAACCTACAAAAGTCCGTAGCGTGGATAATGCTTATTTGGGGGACGGCGATCTCTTTACCAGTGGCTAAACGCTATTTCTAGCTTGTCAACCTCCATACTTCAATAAACTTAATAGTAGTTGTGCTGTTCTTATATCCTGCACTGCTATAAGCAGCAACAAGCTTTGCAGTCTTGCATTGCAGGGCATAAAGATTGTTGCTATTTAATTTATATATATGTTAAAATTACGCTCGTATGTATCTCGTATGTATAATGAGGCGGTAGCTGTGCCTTATATCCAACCCATGGCACATGATAAAGTACCCTCGTACTAATTGAGAATACTGTGGATGGAAGCGCAACCTAGACGAGTTTTCTTTACGCCTCAGTTTCTAGAATGGCTGAGTTCTCTGCGCGATACTAAAGCTGCTGCAAAAATTAAGGCCAAACTTAAGCGTGTGGAAGAGTCAGGAAGCTTGGGAGATTGGAAGTATCTTGACTCCGGAGTTAGTGAGTTCAGGCTTGGTGGTCGTGGCGGATATAGAATTTACTTTGGAGAAGTAGAGGAGGGCATTCTAACTCTTAATGGAGGGCATCACGATACCCAGAGCCGTGATATTGAGCAAGCAAAAAGGCTTTTAGCAGATTATGAACAGTGCAAAGGTTTCACAGAAGATTAGCTTCCACGATTATCTGATTGAGTCACTTCAAAAGCCTGAGGAAGCGGCGGCTTACATTGCAGCCATTTTGGAAGAGGAAAACCCCGAACCGACTTTACTGAAAAGTGCTTTGCTGGATGTGGTAGAGGCGTTTAGCAAAACTACGCTGTCATCTGAACAGGCTGAATCGCAACGACAAAAGCTAGATGATATCCTATCCCAATCAGGCAGTCAGGCAATTTATGGGTTAGCGAGTTGGTTAGGTGCAATGGGTTTACAGCTATCTGTTAACGTTCAGAATCAAGACGATCAATAGAATTCAGGTGTAGCTGAGCGACGATCGCACTCATGCTGCTTCACCCAGTTAAGTAAAAGCGTAATCATTTTTGTCGTCGTGAAAACTTGGCTCCACGATATTGCATCTGTCGTTTATTGGCATAATGCCGCGCAAACTTAGGAATATCGCCTTTATGCCCCATGACGATGAGCGTATCGCCTTCTTCTAAAAAGGTTTCGTTGTCGGGGTGGATTACGGTTGAACCCGCCGCTTTCCGGAGTGCCACTACGACAAAAGTGCCTTTGCCGCGCACTTGCACACTTCCTACCGTTGCCCCTGTCAGATTGGAGCCGGGAGCAATTGCCAGTTCTTCAACCTGGATGTCAATTTGAGCCAGCAGTTCATTCAGGCTATTGCGCCCGTCATCTTGCTCCAGAAAATCTCTGGCGGCTGGATGTGTAATCATATGGGACATGCGAAGTGCTCCGATCGCCGCTGGAGAAACAACGCGATCGGCACCTGCCTGCAATAACTTCTTTTCTGTAGAAAGATACTCGCCTCTTGCCAAAATAATTAGCTGAGGATTCAAGCCGCGTGCGGTGAGTGTAATGAACACATTAATGGCATCATCAGGCAAAACCGTTGCCAGGTATTTTGCTCGCATAATTCCGGCGGCTTCTAAAATATTTTCATCCGCAGCGCTCCCCATCTGGACTAAAAAGCCTTTGCTTTCTGCCTGCGCTACCCGATGATCGTCATTGTCAATCAAAACGAAAGGCTGGTGAGCCACTTCCATCTGATGCGCTAAAATTTGCCCAATGCGACCATAGCCACAGATAATGACGTGGTCTGTTAGCAGATCAATTTCGCGCTTCATCCGTCTCACTCCCAATACTCGTTTAATTTCGCCTTCGGTAATCATTTGCAGAAAGCCGCCCAAAATATAGGCAACTGATGAGCAGCCTGAAATAATGACTGCCATTGTGAAAATTCGCAGACTAGGGGTCATCGGTCCAATTTCGCCAAACCCCACCCCAAAAATGGTGATGATCACCATATAGATAGAGTCTAGCCAGTTCCAACCAGCTAATCGATAGCCTACGACTGCCACAACTAGGGTGCCTGAGAAAAAGCCCCCGCCGACTAACATTCGCTTTAAGGAGCTTTGCATGATATCGCCACCATTAATCCAAAAATCAGCCGCACCCAACCGATGATGAGGCAACTATCAATCTTAAGAAGGTATCTAATGTTACATACGACAATTGCTCGGCGAGGAGTGGAGGGATGAAACGCAGGCTCAGTTTTATTTTTATTGTTGGAATGGCGCTGGCGATCGCGTTGACTGTAAGCAGATTTAATCAATCTGTGGCGATCGCGCAAGCCAGTTCTCGACTGGTTGTGTCTGCGGCTGCCAGCCTAACGGATGCCCTCCAAGAAATTTCCCTCCTCTATAATCAAACTCAGCCAAACGTCACCCTGCGCTATAACTTTGCCAGTTCTGGCGCACTGCAACAGCAAATCGAAAATGGTGCCCCAGCCGATATTTTCATTGCTGCGGCTGAGAAACAAATGGATGCATTGCAGCAGAAAAACTTGATTGAGACAGGCAGCAGCCGCAATTTGTTGACGAATCGGTTAGTGCTGGTGGTGCCCAAGACTAGTACAGGAGTAACTAATCTCCAAAGCTTGAAGGATACTCGCGTCAAACGAATTGCGATCGGTAATCCGCGTAGCGTTCCAGCCGGACAATACAGTGAGGAAGCCTTAAAAAAGCAAGGATTATGGAACTCATTACAACCCAAATTTGTGTTAGCAAACACTGTGCGTCAAGTGTTGCAATTTATAGAATCAGGCAATGTGCAAGCCGGTCTAGTGTATGCCACTGATGCAAAAACATCTAATAAAGTGAAGGTGGTTCAGGTGATTCCTGCCAATTTACATACGCCAATTGTTTACCCGATCGCCGTAGTCAAACGTAGCAAAAATCAAACTGCTGCACGAGCTTTTATTCAGTTTTTATCAAGCAGCAAAGCCAAAAAAATATTTCAAAAATATGGGTTTGGAATTAGCTAGTTTTGAGTTCTTAGTTTTAAGTTTTGAGTTGTTCTAAATCAATTTATTTTACCGATCGCCTCTTGCCTATAGCCGTCTCATTGCCCATGACAACGATCGATCTTTCACCCCTTTGGATTTCGCTGAAAGTTTCGACAGTCGCGACCGTAATCACCTTCTTCGCGGGAACTGCCGCTGCCTATGGATTATTGGGCTATCGAGGAAAGTGGCGATCGCTACTCGATACCCTGTTCATCTCGCCTCTAGTGCTGCCGCCGACCGTCGTTGGATTTGTTTTGTTACAGTTTTTTGGCAGCAATGGCTGGGGTGGACAACTGCTGCGATCGCTGAATATCGAGATTATTTTTACCTGGTATGCCGGGGCGATCGCCGCCACCGTCGTTACCTTTCCGCTGATGTATCGGACAGCCCTGGGAGCCTTTGAGCAAATTGACAGCAATCTACTCCATGCCGCCAGAACCCTAGGCGCTTCGGAATTCCGCATTTTTTGGCAGGTTAGCCTACCCCTGGCACTGCCCGGAGTCTTAGCAGGCATAACCCTCAGCTTTGCGCGTGGATTGGGGGAATTTGGCGCAACCTTGATGCTAGCGGGCAATATTCCCGGCGAAACAGAAACCATTCCCCTTGCAATTTACGCCGCCGTAGAAGCAGGCGCAACCGATCAAGCCTGGTTTTGGAGCCTGATCATTTTGTCCATTTCCCTCGTCGCAATTCCCGTAGGAATCATTGCCCGAATCGCCACAATTAACCTCCTCACCACTGCCCCTCTTACCCCTCCACCTCTCCACCCCTCCACCTCTCCACCCCTCCACAATTCAAAACTCAAAACTCAAAACTCAAAACTTACCCCTCCCCTTCAACCCTCTCTCACCGTTGATATCCAAAGCTATCTTGCCTCCTTCTCCCTCCAACTTACCTTTGACACCGATCGCCACCCTTTAGGAATCCTAGGTGCATCCGGCGCAGGCAAAAGCCTTCTATTGCGTTGCATTGCAGGCATTGAAACACCGGATCACGGACGCATTGTGCTAAATGGGCGAGTCTTATCCGACTCAAAATTAGGGATTAATATTGCTAGCCGAGATCGCCGAATTGGCATCATTTTTCAACACTATGCCCTGTTTCCACACCTGACCGTTGCCCAAAATGTGGCGTTTGGATTAGCTCCTAAGAAAAACTCGCGACACCGCATAGAAGCACAATTGCAAACAGTGGAACTGACCGGATTGGGCGATCGCTATCCCCATCAGCTATCCGGTGGACAACAGCAGCGCGTTGCTCTGGCAAGAGCGTTGATTTGCGACCCTGATGTTTTGCTGCTGGATGAACCATTTTCTGCCTTGGATACCCATCTGCGCTTTCAAATGGAGCAAGAACTAATCGCCACTTTAAACACTTACTCTGGGATCACTTTATTTGTGACACACAACTTGGAAGAAGCCTATCGCGTTTGTAAAAATCTGCTGATACTGGAGCAGGGTAGGGCGATCGCCCATGCCGATAAACACACCATTTTTGAACATCCCAATCTTGTTAGCATCGCTAAACTAACAGGCTGCAAAAACTTCTCCCGTGCTAAGGTGAATGGCTTTCAGCAAATCGACGCGATCGACTGGAACTGCACTCTCCAAGTTATAGATCCCCCACCTGCACACTTTACTCAAGTTGCCATCCGTGCCCATCACCTTCAGTTTGTAGATCCTGACCTGACACCCGCTCTCAACACTTTTCCCTGTTGGGTTGCGGCAACTAGCGAAACACCCCATCGCATGACGGTATTCCTCAAACTCCAGTCGGCTCCACTCCATGCAAGTGACTATCATTTGCAAGCAGAAGTGTTTAAGGAAAAATGGGAAACCTTAAAAAATCAACCGTTGCCCTGGTACGTTCACTTCAATCCCCAACAATTGATCTTGTTAGAAGACTAGATAAAAGGGGCGATCGCGGCATCTTGCAAAACATCAACTTTTACTCCAGAAGCCAGCCAAAGACTTCGCCCAGGGTTAGCGTTAAGCCCGTGACAAATGGGGGAACAGGCAAAACTGTAGCTGGATCTTCAAAGGCGGCGACTTGCTGACCAGGGGAATAGACTAAAATCAGGTTTTCTTCTGGGTCAATCAGCCAGCCGAGTTGAGTGCCGTGTTCCAAACAGTGCAGAATGTTCAGCGCCACACGATTGGCGTTCTGGTCGGGGGAAAGAACCTCAATCGTCCAATCAGGCGGAATCGAAAACACATTGGCGATTTTGCCATCAGCTTCACGCGGAATTCTTTCTGGAAGAAATACTGTGACATCAGGCACGGTCGATCGCCCTCCAAACGTACACCGTAGCTCTGGATAGGCTCTCGCAACCTTTTCAGTTTTGAAAGCAGCATTAATAGTACTAACTAATTCTCCCTGAATTGCGCTGTGGTGTCCTTGGGGCATTGGCTTTTGAATGATTTTTCCGTCGATGTATTCACTGGCGGGTTTGGTTTCTGGCAATTGCAGAAACTCTGCCAAGGACACTGTTTTTTCTGGGGTTTGAACCATAGTTCGCTCCATAAAAAAATTCTTATACCAGTTTTAGATAGAGGATGCGACAAACCTTAGTTTGAAACCGTGACTGAGTAAAGCTTCTACAATTCAAAACTCAAAACTCAAAACTCAAAACGGTATTACTCGCTATGCTAACTTGCTACATCTTAAAAAATTCAATCATTCTGCTTCCCCAATGAGCGTAAACGCTGCCCAGTCGAGGGGGCGAGGATAGGTTTTCATGGTTTCTAGCATTGCCTGCCGCAGTGCTCTAGCTTTATCGGGCTGTTGCTGCAAGGCTTGATAAAACGCTACCATCAACTGCGCCGTGGACGCATCAGGAACTGCCCACAGGCTGACTACTACGCTAGGAGCGCCAGCGGAGATGAAGGCACGGGATAGACCCACTACGCCATCGCCCGTAATTCTGCCGCGTCCGGTGTCGCAAGCACTCAGCACAACCAAGTCTGCTTTGAGGCGCAAATCTAAGATTTCGCTGGAGGTCAATAAGCCATCGTTGTTGGAGTCTGAGGCAAGGGCGATCGCCCCTGGAATGCCGACATCTCCTAAATCTTGACCATATTCCAGTAGTCCATGGGTTGCCAAATGCACCCGTTGTGCCTGGGGGAGTTCCTGCACAATCTGGCGTTCAGTGGCTTGATTGCCAATTAGTGCTTTTGTTTTCAGCAACTCAGCGATCTGTTGGGCTTCTTGTTCGGAAGACGGCAAAGGCGATAGGGCTTCGGTGCCGACAACGGGCATGGTAGGATTGCCCACAATCAGCGATCGCCCCTTGGTTTGACCTTTTTGCTGCGCCAATCGCTGTTTGCGGGTGAGGTCGAGAACTTGAATGGCAGGCGCAGTCAGCAGGGTATGCTGCTCAATTAAATAGGTGCCATCTGCGGTTTGCAAGGCTGGAAAGGGCACCAAAAACAGGGATTCTTGAGGAATAAAAACAATTCGGGTATCTGATTTTTTGGGTAATAAATCAGCAATTGGGCTAATTAGCAATTGGTGAAGCTTTTGCATTGCTGGATTTCGCGATCGCCGAGGAGCGTTGGCAGCGTTGGCAGCATTGGCGGAGCCTTTTGGAACGAGAATTGCCTCAATCTGCTCAGAAGATTTTTTGGGGGGAGCATTTGGGGGAGCATTGAGTAGCTGGTTACAGTTCGCAGCAGGATAGAGACATTGACGACTGGCGCTCACTAATTTGGCTAAACTAAGGTCTTGCTGCCAAAGCGGTTTCAGATCAACCCGACGAAAATCGACCTGACCAGAGGGCTGCACGACCCAAACCAACAACTCCGATTCACGGGCGCGTTGCTTACCCCGAAACTTGAAGTCGTCATCCGGCACGATCGCATATTCCACCAGCACTGCTTTTTGCTGACGAGCAACCGCTTTAATTTGGGCAATGGTGAAAGGAGGGGCGAGGGGCGAGGGAGGCGAGTTTTGAGTTTTGAGTTTTGAGTTTTGAGTTTTGAGTTCGGAGTTCGGAGTTTTGGGTTTTGAGTTTTGAGTTTTGAGTTCGGAGGGCAGAGTTTTTTCTACCGCCTGTCCCCTTTTTCCTATTCCCTGTTCCCTATGCCCTTTCCCCTGCTTTCTCGCCAGCAGTTCCACAAACGCTCTTGCCCGTCCCTGTTCGGCGATTTCTAGGGCGGCTTCATACTTTTTGGCGGCAATCAGAACTTGCTGCAAAAGGCTGTAGGTATGCACTTGGGTATCAAAAATGGATACTCGGTAAAGGTCGCTGAGTCCGGGGCGGAGGGCATCAAGTTGAGTGACGGCGGTTCGCAAGGTGGCTTCGGCTTCGGCTAGTTTGCCTGCACCAAAAAGGGCGTGCGCTAGGTTATTTAAGGCGGTGCCTGTGGCTTCTGGATCATTGAGCGATCGCCCAATTTCTAGACTTTGGCGATGATGGGCGATCGCTTTGGGAAAGTCTTTTAAGTCGTCATAGGCAAGCCCCAGGCTGCCGAGTGCTTCTCCGGCTAAACGACGATTGTTGAGTTGCTGGGCGATCGCTAAACTTTGCTGATAATAGCGAATGGCATCATCCCGTTTTCCTAAGCTGTGGGATGTTGAACCCAGGTTAATCAGGGTGCTGGCTTCTCCTGCCGGATTTTTGATGGCGCGGTGAAGATCTAAGCTTTTTTGAAAGGTGGCGATCGCCGCTTCGTCTTTGCCCTGGTTGGCATAAACTGCTCCCAGATTCCCCAATGAGATCGCGGTTCCGGTGCGATCTCGCGATTCTTCCGCTAACTTAAAACTCTGTTGATAGGCGATCGCGGCGCTGTCATAGTCACCTACGGCTTCAAAGGCGTTTCCCAGATTTAGCAATACCTGCCCCAAGCCAGGGCGATCGCCCAATTGCCGCATCAGCTTTCCCGCTTGCCGATGGGTCTGAATTGCCTGCCCGTAGTTGCCCAGCATTTTGTAAGCAATCCCTAAATTGCCCAGTGCCCTAGCTTCACCCGATTGATCGTTGAGCGATCGCGCGATCGGTAAAACACTTTCTAATACCTCTATAGCATCTCGGTAGCGTTCTCCCGTAACATACGCCATTCCCAAATTGGCAAGCGCTGTGGTTTCTCCTTGGCGATTGTTGACTTGTTGATAGGCAGCCTGAGATTGCTTCCAAGTCGCGATCGCGGTGTCTATTTGCCCCAGTTGATATTGGCGATCGCCGGCTTGCAAAAGCTGATCCGCAGAAATTTCTTTGCCCCCCTTGATAAGGGGGGGTGGGGGGATCTGCTCAGCGCAAATCACTAATGGGCTGAGGCAGCATAAGACTGTTGAGATCGCGCTCAAATAAACAGCAGACCAATTCCTCATTGCAAATCTCTCAGGAGTTTTTACTTAACCGGCGATTCTCCCAAAATCCTCAAAATTTGGGCATCATCTTGAGGCAAGGCACAAGGATTAGTGCGATCTCGGGGGGTAGAACGATTTTGAGGATCATCCGCTGCAACCGCGATTGTTGGCGCACAGGTTAACCCTTCCGTTTTGCGCTCAAACCCCCGTTGCAGCGTGTCTCCGACTGTTTCTGCTACTTGAACTCTGGGCGCAGTTGATACAGATGCCGTAGAATTACTAACTGCCCCGCCTCCCGTAGTGGGAGCGATCGCCGGAAACACTCGGCTTTGGCTAGAGCCATACAGCGTAGTATTGGTGCCAAAGCCCACGTAGATTGAACCTGCTAAACCGCTAATCGTGGCAGGAAAATCAGCAGTCGGGTAGGCAGCCGTATAGATTTCATTGCGATACAGCGTTGTGGTTACCGGATTAAACGTTGCCGCAGTCACCGGGATGAAATTTCCTCCAACTTTAGTCAAAAATAGATCGGGGATTCCAGGCACCAATTTGCCAGTGACCGTCGGTCCTACAAAGAACGCACCATTGCCACCTTGAACCAAAATGCGCCCCTGAGTTATGGTGCCTGTGCCATCCGTTGCCACGATCGGAAAGTTGCTATCGATTAAGGTGCGAGTGGCTCCACCATAGCGAATCGTTACAGGCGCATTCAGAGAACCCGCCGGAGCATTATTGCTTTGAGAAGCAGCAACACTGTAGATCAGAGGCTTACTTTGATTCGCTGCCCCAAATTCGTAATGCACGTTGACGAACTGTCCGGCAGCCAGCGTGATGCCTTTTGATTGCAAAAATGCATTCAATTCTGGGCTATCTTGTGGGCGTTCTCGCAAAAAGACATTGACACGCTCGATTCCCGTTCTTGCCTGGAACAGTCCTGCTGCATTAATATCAACCCCGCCTGAACCCGAAGAAATAGCTTGGACAAAAATATTGCCTTCAGTGGAGGTCAGTTTAACTGCTGCCGGAACGCCGACCCCATCGTTCACAGCCACATTACCCTGAATCACTAAATCGCCTTTGCTAGTCAGATTAACGATTCTGTCATTGTTGTTAGACACATTACCCGTTAGAGTCAGTGCGCCATTGATAGACAGTGGAGCATTGACATTAATGGTGGTGGCAGTGAGGGCTAAGTTGCCGGGGTTAGGGTTGAGGGTGGCATTCACGGGTTGATTGACCGCGATCGCATTATTAGCGGCGATCGTCACATTACTGCCATTCAGCAGTTGCAGCAGTTTGGCGGTTGAAATCTGGAAGGTGGTTCCGGCTCCTCCATCTCCCGCTAAGATTTGTCCATCATTTAGCT
Organism: Sivoneniella epilithica UHCC 1019; assembly: GCF_040830845.1. Taxonomy (NCBI): domain Bacteria; kingdom Bacillati; phylum Cyanobacteriota; class Cyanophyceae; order Leptolyngbyales; family Leptolyngbyaceae; genus Sivoneniella; species Sivoneniella epilithica. Next base: position 65,937 of record NZ_JBFPDP010000015.1, on the reverse strand, counting down.
CAGCGTCATCCGTGCCCACTGCCCCAATTAAGACAACATCTGGGTCTAGCAGCAATTGCCCGGATTGTCCGGCAGGGGCAGTCACATCCACAGAGCCGTCAAACGAGAGAGATTTCCCTGAAACCTCCACAAAGCCGCCATTTCCAGACCCTGCCCCACCCTTTGCAGCGATCGTGCCTTGAAAGCGAGTGGCGCTATCTGCCCAAACGATGACCTTGCCACCTTGTCCGGTTTGTAACGCACTTGCATTCAGCGTAGAATCGCGGCTGACAAAGGTTTGTTGGGCATTTGGCACGGTTCCTTGCCCCTTATAGTCGCCTCCAATTAGCACCGTGCCGCCCCCGTTGGTGCCAGAGGCGTTAATCGTGGCGCTGATCACTCCCACGCGATCGCCCAAAATCTGCACATTGCCGCCTGTGGTGCCAGATACATCAATTTGGTTGCTGGCGATCGCCACTGCTGCATTGGTTGGAATCGTGATACCCGATGGGGTCAACTTCACCACCCCGTTTTCCACCGTCAGTCCCGTAGCATTTTCCACCGTGCCGCCTGTCAGGAGTTGGGGCAACGATAAGGGTGGAGTGGTCAATGGATTGACTGTATTCTTTACGGCTAAGGGCAAGTCATAGCTCAAGATGCTTCCTGTCGAACCCACGCGGACATAGAGATCGCCAGGAACCGCCGCTAGAGTTACCGTGCCGCCCGGAGCCGTCAGGGTGCCCGTGTTGACCACAGTGCCGCCGAGCAACGTCAGGCTTTGTCCTTGCCCAACTGCCAAGTTTCCAGCATTGACGATTGCGCCCGGTTGCAGCGCCGAAAACACAAAAGCGCTGGGTGTGCCCACCAATGCGGCATAGTTGTTCACTCCCATGGCGTTGAACCATTGACCCGGCACTCCAGTAATTCCTGGACGAAAGCCGATCGCGTTGGCGGTGGTGGCGGTAAAGGAACCAGGGACATTCAAACTGGCATTGGCACCAAACACAATGCCAGCAGGGTTCATCAAATATAGGTTCGCGTTGCTGCCTGTGACCTGAATTTGTCCATTGATGATGGAAGCGTCGCCGCCTGTGACTCGTCCGAGAATGTTAGCGATCGTCGGATTGGAGAGAAAATTCGCAATCTGTCCCGCGTTCAATCCAAACTGCTGAAAGCTATGAAACAGGTTAGAACCCGCTTGAGTGCCGCCCGTAATATTAAAAGTGTTGCCAGCTTGTTTCACTCCCGTATTGGTTCCATCCGGGGCGATGGTAATTTGTGCCAAAGCAGGAGGCTGAACGAACTCAAAAAATGCCACAGCCAGCAATAATTGCGAGATCGCGGTTCTACTTCTCTCAATCCTATTCATCTCTCACCTCTCTATTGGATGATTTGTCACCTCTTCTGTAGATAACCCCAATGCCAATGCCACCTGTTCCGCACTTAACCCCATTCCCAATAGCCGAGGAATGGCATCTTGTCTAGCTTGTTCCGCTGCTTGTCTAGCCTGTTCCGTTTCGTCAAAATCCAGCAGTTTCTCGCCCGTTTGCGGATCAAAAAAGCGTAGTTCGCCCTCTAGCAAATGCAATTCCAGTCCTAACACGTTGCTGTAAAAAATTGGACTGTCGTTTATGGCAGAAGTGGGGGCGATCGCCTGATACTCGCCCTCAACCAACCGCGATCCCTTCAATGGTGGCTGAAGATAATCCCCCGTCGGGACGTACTGGAAATATTCCGTCACGCCCAAGTTGCGATACTTGTGTAGCTTTTCTTCTTCGTCTTGATATTGGGTCGTTTTGGAAGTAATTTCCATAACAAAATCAGGCAGTTTACCGCCTTCTTCCCACGCTTTGTAACTGCGACGCTGCTTATTTTCCACGCCAAAGATCACAAACACATCCGGCGAGACAACCGCATCACGAACTCCCTGCCTATAGTAGATAAACAGGTTGCCTGATACATACACATCAGACCGATCGCTAAAGTAACGACGCAGCGCTTCTACACCGTAAATTAGGTAGTCACGGGTTTGATCGCTCTCAGACATGGGTTTGCCATCGGCTTCGGGATATTCAATTTCAAAGTCGAGTGGTTGGCTGATCAAATTCATGCCTCATCCCTCACCGAAACTTTGGTTTCACGATAGCATTTTGCGATCGCATCCTTCCGTAACCGCAACCGATCGCAACTTTCCTATCTCACGCCTTTACCCTCGCCCGAATCGTCACCCAAAATTTGCAGAATTTGAGCTTCATCTTTAGAGGTCGTACAAGGATTGCGAGTGTCGTCCGGCGATCGCGTTTCGGGTGTAGTGGAAGATGCGATCGTTGTGGATGAATTACAGGCTTCCCCTTGTTTTTGCGGCTCAAAAGCTCGTTGAACGGCGATGTTTGCCGCATCAACTCTGACGGGTTGGCTGGTAACTGACGAGTTGGTGGAGCCGACAGGCTGGGAATTGACTTGCGGCTGAGCGGAAGGCTGGATTGGAGGAGGAGTAAAAGTGCGCCCTTGAATTAAGCCGTATAGTGAAGCGTTATTCCCTGGACCAATATAAATTCCCCCAACCATGCCACTTGCAGCACTGGGAAAATCATTCGACCCAAAGACTAAGGGTTGGTTTGCATTGCTTTCAAAAACATATGGTGCGTTACTAAAAACATATAGTGCGTTAATGTTGAAACCGTCTGGGTTCGTTACGGGGTCATAGGGCAGCAAGTTATTGCCTTGAGGGGGTGAAAAGGGAGCGGAATTTTCAAAATTAGGACCAATGACAAACGATTGCTTACTATCACCTAAAATTAGTACTCGACTTGTAGTGATACCCATGGTGCTACCCACCTCAAATGAGGTATCGACGATTGGCTGAGACGCATCGCCGACCCGAATTGAAATAGAGCCATTGAGTGCATTCACAGGCACCGCTCCATCATTTGGTCCGGTAGATGGACGAGATTGTAAGCTGACGAATGTCTTCCTGGGATTAAGAGAAATCCCCCTTGTGAGTAGTTGATCTCTTGAGTACCCTTGCGCCACCAAGTAATCAATCAATTCAGGCGGGTTGTATAAAATGTTAGGGCTAACATTCGCTGCCTGGTAAGCGTTCAGCACCCGTATAGATTGCGCTGCTTTTAAGTCAATTCCACGAATCCCAGAGTTTATGCTTCCAACCAATATACTGCCAGCCGTTGAATGGAGCCGTGTAGAAGACAAGCGACCGCCCCCTCCACTTGAATAAACGTCACCAAGGCTGATATTTTCCTCAGCAAAAATGTCTATTGTTCCCCCAACAAAAACATCTCCATGGTCAATGTTAATTGGAAGTGGGTTGCCAGCGGCATCTGTAGCACCAATCGCGACTTTGCCACGAGAATCGATCGCTAAAACCCCAACATTTTGCGGATTTCCAGTACCTATAGGAATACTAATGCTACTTCCAGCGGCAGTTGGCTGAGTATCAACTCGAATATCACCACCCGCCAATGCTGCATTGGGTGCGTACTGATTGGTTAATAAAACAACTCCGCCCTTGACGTTGGGATCAACACCTGGATTGCTAACGTTGATTTTGCCCACAGTGATATCGGCACGGGTCGGAGGCACAGCAAAGGTCGGCTGTGGATTGGGAAATAGGTCGGGAATGGGTTGATTAGGGATTCCTCCCAGCGCTGCCCAATTAATGCCTGCGCGAATATCCAAAGTGGGGCGATCGCTGCCATCAATCACCAACTCAGTCTTATCTGTCCAAATAATGCCAGTTGCATCTGAGCGAGGAATGCCACCGACTGCTAGCGCACTATCATCGGCGCGAGTGACACGGGCAAACTGACGTAGCGGATTGGCTAGGTCACTATTAATCGTTGTGGCAACTGTACCCGGTGCCGTAATTGCGATGTCACCTGCGATCGTCACACTGCCCCCCGCCAAAATATGCAAGGATGCGCCCGTGTAACTAGCCAACGTCACATCACCTGCTGCCAAAATTACCGGATCGTAAGGGCTAAAAACATTTCCTGCACTACCGTCTAATTTCTCAAAGCTCAGATTGCCACCTGTAAAATAATGAGCGTCTCCCCGAACGGTGTTGGCAGAGCGAAACTGCATATTACCACCCGAACTCAAATTGCTCACAGGATGATTTAAGGCAAAAATGTCTACTTCCTGGTTGCCTTGAATGGTTAAGTTTTTGTCAGACTGAATCACAACAGGGTTCACCACACTATCTCGCACAGTGACCATGTTGTTTGCCAATAAATTTAGATCGCCAGTGTTGCGGAGTTGGCTTTCTACCAACGTCACATTATTCGTGGCTGACAGGGTTGCCGTTCCAGACGTGATAGTTTTGGCAACAACATCGCCGTTTTGCACTTGCAATCCGGAACCCGTAAGTTTAACCACGCCATTCTCCACGGTTAAACCTGATGCGTTCCCTAAATTGCCGCCTGTGAGTAAAGCAGGCAAAGATGGCGGTGTCGCAGTCACAGGATTGAGAATGGCTTTCGTGGCTACAGGCAAATCCAAACTTAAAAGGCTACCGTCTTGAGTGACGCGGACGAGCTTTTCGCCAGGAACGGCTGCGATCGTGATTGTGCCGCCGGGAGCGGTGAGAGTGCCCGTGTTGACCACAGTGCCGCCCAGTAGCGTCAAGCTTTGCCCAGTTCCGACTGCCAGGGTGCCCGCATTGATAATGGCTCCAGGTTGCAGTCCGGTCAAGGCGAAACTGTTCGGTGTGCCAATCAGTGCTGCGTAATTATTGTTGCCGATCGCGTTAAACCAGTTGCCGCCAATCCCGATCGCGTTGGCAGTGGTAGCCGTGAAAGAACCGGGCACATTCAGACTGGCATTGGCACCAAACACCATGCCAGCCGGGTTCATCAAATATAGGTTGGCGTTGCTGCCTGTGACTTGAATCTGCCCATTGATAACGGAAGCGTCGCCGCCCGTGACTCGCCCCAAAATATTGGCGATCGCCGGATTCGACAAAAAGTTCGCAATCTGCCCCGCGTTCAGTCCAAACTGCTGAAAGCTATGAAACAGGTTAGAACCCGCTTGAGTGCCACCCGTGATATTAAAGGTGTTGCCAGCTTGGTTCACTCCGGTGTTGGTGCCATCCGGGGCGGTGGTAATTTGTGCTAAAGCAGGAGCGTGAATGGCAGTAAGCAGCAAAGACGCGATCGCAACAACATATTTCATATTGGGAACCAGAATGAGTGACGAACAGGTGATATTGCAGGAAGTTGGCTAGAGAAATTTCAGTGATGCTGCGATCGGGGGGTAAGTGTGATCGCCTAAAAGACGCTAAAATTTTAACGTCTTAACCAATTAAAGCCCGTAAATACCCTTACTCTCCTAGATTTCACAAACTCTTGATAATTATCTTCCAGAAATAATTTCAACAGGCAAATTCTAGTGGGTTGGGAATGATGGAGCGGCTGTATGAGGTGATTATGCCTGGTTTCAGTTTCAGATCAGCTTGGACAAACACGGCAAAGTCCTTCAAACCTCTCAGATGAAATTTCACGATTAACGTTAGCGTTGCGCCCTCACCCTTCACGTTGAATAAATGTGTAGTATACTAAGCGTAGTCGTTATGAGTTTTATTTAGGCATGGCTACTGTAACTACTGAGAACTCAGCAATTGAAAATGTGGTGATTATTGGTTCGGGTCCCGCAGGGTATACGGCGGCGATTTATGCGGCGAGGGCAAACTTGAAGCCGTTTATATTTGAGGGATTCCAGGCGGGAGGCTTGCCCGGTGGACAACTGATGACCACAACCGAAGTGGAAAACTTTCCTGGCTTCCCGGAAGGCATTACCGGTCCCATGTTGATGACGCGAATGAAAGAGCAGGCAATTCGCTGGGGCGCGGAGTTGGTGATGGAAGATGTGGCGGAAGTAGATTTTAGCCAACGTCCGTTTGTGATTAAGTCGGAAAGCCGGGAAGTCAAGGCGCACAGCGTCATCATTGCCACAGGCGCAACGGCAAAGCGACTCGGTTTAGCAGGAGAGCATCAATTTTGGAGTCGCGGCATTTCTGCCTGTGCGATTTGTGATGGCGCAACCCCGATTTTCCGCTCGGCTGAGCTTGCGGTTGTAGGTGGCGGAGACTCTGCCGCTGAGGAAGCAGTGTATTTGACTAAGTACGGCTCTCATGTGCATCTGCTGGTACGGAGCGAAAAAATGCGTGCTAGTAAAGCAATGCAGGATCGGGTATTGCAAAACGACAAGATTACGGTGCATTGGAACACCGATATTCTGGATGTGTTTGGCGAAGCGGATCACATGAAGGGCGTGAAGCTGAAGGATAGAGGCACAGGCGCAGAAAGTGAACTGCACGTTAAAGGTTTGTTCTACGCGATCGGTCATACGCCTAACACTTCTCTATTCAAAGGACAAATAGACCTAGACGAAGTGGGGTATATTGCGACTCAGCAGGGTTCCGTTGAAACCAACATTGAAGGTGTATATGCAGCAGGTGATGTTCAGGATCACGAATATCGGCAGGCAATTACGGCGGCGGGAACGGGCTGTATGGCTGCAATGTTGGCGGAGCGGTATTTATCAGCGAATGGCTTAGTTCAGGAGTTTCACCAGACGAAAGAGGCGGAAACTCGTCCGGCAGATGTCCCTACCAAAAAAACGGAGGATGAGCAATCGGGTGAGTTTGATCCTACTGCCACTCGCCATTCTGGTGGCTATGCGTTGCGGAAGCTCTACCACGAAAGCGATCGCCCGATTCTAGTTTTCTACTCATCGCCCCAATGCGGTCCTTGCCATACGCTGAAACCCATGTTCAGTAAGGTGATTGATGAGTATGATGGTAAAGTTCACTACATCAGCATCGACATTGAGCAAGATCCTGATATTGCTGAATCTGCTGGCATTGTGGGCACTCCAACCATTCAGGTGTTTAAGCACAAAGACAAAGTGGCTGAGTTGAAAGGAGTGAAGCAGAAGAGCCAGTATCGTGAGGTGATTGAGGCAAATCTGTAGAAGTAGGTTTTAGGGGGCAGGAGTTAGAGGTTAGCGGTCAGAGAGAAGAACCGGGGAACTTTCTGACCGCTGGAACCGGGCACCCAACACCTGAAACTTAATTCTAGCGGCGATGAATACGGGGATGAAGCAGGCGATCGACTAGCTGCCCATCTTTTAAGTGTTGCTGGACGATCGCGATCGCGTCTTCTGGCTTAACTCGGCAATACCAAATATTGTCGGGCAACACGCGCACGGTCACCCCCATATTGCACTGTCCCTGACATTCACTTGCAATCACTTCCACATCAGCAACCGGGCAAGCCTGAAATGCCTGGAAGACTGCTTCCGAGCCGTTGCGAAGGCAGTTAACATATTGACAAACATACACCTTTTTCATCAGCTATTTCCCATAAGGGTGTAGCATTCAGTCAACGCACTGCGATCGCAGAAAGGTTTGTGTCCAAATGCTGCGCCCTCACCCACAATCATTTGCCAAATCCTTTACCCCGATGCTCTGGATTTGTGCCAACGCAGCGCTGGATTTGTGCCAACAGCGTATCGTGATCCAATCCCTGACCAATGAGAACCAACTGGGTTTTGGGTGCGCCTTTCCAATCGTCGTCATCTAGGGAAAAGCGCTTGCCGCTCAGGTGGAAGATATGACGTTTGGGGCTTTCTTGAAACCACAAAATTCCCTTAGCGCGAAACACACTTGCGGGTAGCTGATTGTCTAAAAAGTGCTGGAATTTTTTGATGTCAAACGGGCGATCGCTCTGAAACGACACCGAGGTAAACCCATCTTCTTCTAAATGGTTGGAGTGGTCATGATGGTGGGCATGTTCATGGACGCACTTATCATGATCGTGATCACAATCAGAATGGTCGTGTTCATCACGCTCAGCGTGGTCATGTGTGACATGATGATGAGGCTCGTGATCGTGGTGATCATGAATAGGTTCTGGCTTCTCATTCTCAAAATATTGATCTGATTCAAATAGACCCACACTGAGAATGGCAGGTAGGGGCACCTCTCCCTTTACCGATCGCAAAATTCTTGCGCCTTCTTTCATCTCGCGCAAACGAGCTTCTAGATGAGTCAGCTTTTCTTCATCTACTAAATCTGCTTTATTCAACAAAATAATGTCGCCGTAGGTAATTTGGCTAACGGCTGCCTGACTGTTAAATAAATCCAGGCTAAAATTTTCCGCATCCACCACGGTGATAATGGAATCTAACCGGGTCATGTCTCGCAGTTCGGTTCCCAAAAAAGTCAGCGCTACGGGTAAAGGATCAGCAAGTCCCGTCGTTTCCACCACAACATAATCGATATTGTCTTGGCGCTCTAATACCTTATAGACCGCTTCCACCAAATCATTGTTAATAGTGCAGCAGATGCAGCCGTTGCTCAACTCCACCATGTCATCGCCTGTGGCAACGATTAGCTCATTATCAATGCCAATCTCACCAAACTCATTCACCAATACAGCGGTGCGTACGCCTTGCTGATTGGTCAAAATGTGATTCAGCAGGGTCGTTTTGCCGCTGCCCAAAAATCCGGTAATGATGGTGACAGGCAACCCAACTTTGGGCGTATCCATGACTGAAGTGAGAGTTGATGCAGATTGCATAGCGTCAATGACCGAAAACGTCAGAAAATAACAAGGAGAAATGGTAGTAAAGACTAACGTTAGTTCATTAGTCAAAATACTGCTTCCATTATTGCTGATCTTCTTGTGGTCTGACAGTTGACAATTGATCTTCTGCCCTCACCCTAGCCCTCTCCCGAATGGAGAGGGAACTAGAAGCCCTCACCCTAGCCCTCTCCTAAATGGAGAGAGAACCGAAAGTTTAATTTGAGAAAAGACAAAGAGACAAAAGCAAACCATTTAACTCTTCCCTCTTGCCTCTCACCCCTTTCCTCTTCCCCGACACCTGACACCTAGCACTTGACACCTACTTCTTATGCCACTCCAGATCTATAACACGCTCACCCGTCGCAAAGAATTCTTTCAGCCGCTCGAACCGGGCAAGGTGCGGATGTATGTCTGTGGGGTGACGGTTTATGACTATTGCCATTTGGGACATGCGCGATCGTACATTGTTTGGGATATTGTGCGGCGCTATTTGCAGTGGCAGGGCTATGCCGTGGAGTATGTGCAGAACTTCACGGATATTGATGACAAGATTATTCGGCGATCGCAGGAACTCGGTATTCCCTGGCAAGAGGTGACCCAGCAGTACATCACCGCCTACCAAGAAGATATGGGGCGGCTGAATGTACTGCCTGCGGATGCGTATCCCAAGGCGACGGAGGTGATACCTGAAATTATTAACTTGATCAAAACCCTGATTCAACAGGACTATGCTTACGCCGCTGCCGGAGACGTATATTACGCCGTTGAGCGCTTTCCCAGCTATGGAAAACTGTCGGGACGCAAACTCGACCAGATGGAAGCGGGGGCAAGCGGACGAGTAGACGAGGAAGAAACCCGCAAGCGTCACCCGTTTGACTTTGCTTTGTGGAAGACAGCAAAACCGGGGGAGCCGGAGTGGGAATCACCCTGGGGCATGGGGCGACCGGGCTGGCATATTGAATGCTCGGCAATGGTGAAGAAGTTGCTGGGCGATCGCATTGATATTCACACGGGCGGCGAAGATCTGGTGTTTCCGCATCACGAGAACGAAATTGCTCAATCGGAAGCAGCAACGACAAAACCATTGGCAAACGTTTGGATGCACAACGGGTTCGTGAAAATTCGGGGCGACAAAATGTCCAAATCCCTGAACAACTTCACCACGATTCGATCGCTGCTGGAAACTATTGATCCGATGGTGATTCGGCTCTTCGTCCTGCAAGCCCAGTATCGCAGCCCAATCGATTTCACCGATGAAGCGATCTCGGCGGCTGAAAACGGATGGAATACTTTGAAGGAAGCGCTTCAAGCTAGCGAACAATTTGCCAAGTTACCCGGCTGGTCAACGGCAGCACCAGACACGCTTAATCAACCCTTCGTCGATCGCTTTAACCAGGCGATGGATGACGATTTTAATACGCCGATCGCGCTTTCGGTGCTGTTTGAACTAGCAAAAGACCTACGGCGGGAAGTGAATCAACTCGTGCATCAAGGTCAGCCCGATCTGGCGATCGTAGAACTTCAACAGCAATGGCAGACGCTCAAACAGCTTGCTCAAACCTTGGGATTGGAAACGAAAGCGGAGCAAGATGCAGAGACTACCAATGGATTATCGGATGCAGAGATTGAAACCTTAATTCAGCAGCGACAGGATGCTCGAAAAGCAAAGAACTTTGCCGAGGGCGATCGCATCCGCAACGAACTTCAAACAAACGGCATCACCTTGATCGATCAGCCTGGCGGGATTACTCGCTGGCATCGTAATTAAGGAAACTGTTATTTCTGAGTGTGAGGGATCCAATCCATCCGCTAGACTTGGGCTAATCCATCAATCTCTTACCATGCCGCGCTTTTTGCATATCTCGGATATTCACTTGGGCTACGATCGCTATGACAGCAAAGAACGCACCAAGGATTTTTTCTTAGCGTTACAAGATGTGATCCGAAAGTACGCGATCGCGGCACAGGTCGATTTTGTCGTGATTGCAGGCGATTTATTTGAACATCGATCGCTACAACCCAATATTCTCAACCAGGCGAAGGTGTGCTTTCAAGAACTGCACGAGGCAGGCATTCCCACAATCGCGATCGAAGGCAACCACGACAACCGACCCTACGGCACCAAAACAAGCTGGCTCCGCTATCTGGCAGATTGGTATGGGTTAATCCTATTAGAACCGGGCGACACTGCCCTAGGCGAACCCGTTTATGAACCGTGGAACCCCGATGAAAAGCGCGGCGGCTATATTGACTTAGATTGCGGCGTGCGGGTAATTGGCTCCCAGTGGTATGGCGCATCGGCTCCCAAAGCGATCGCCCAGTTAGCCGAAGCAATCCACGCCTTGCCAGCCCCCACCGCCCACACAATTATGCTGTTCCACCACGGCTTAGAAGGACAAATCGCCCGGTATCAAGGGGCGTTACGCTACACCGATTTGCTGCCCCTAAAGCAGGCTGGAGTTGAATACCTCGCCCTCGGTCACATCCATAAGAACTACGAAGAACAGGGCTGGATCTTCAACCCCGGTTCCTTAGAAGCAAACAATATTGATGAAACAACCTACAAGCGCGGTGCCTATTTAGTAGAAATCAATGCTGCTGGAATCCAAGCTGAACTAAAGCAAGATTATTGTCAGCGTCCAGCTTTGCGTTTAAGGCTAACCACACGGGGACAGGAAAGCTTAGAGGAACTAGAAGAAAGCGCGATCGCGTTAGTTCAGCAAGCCATCCAATCTCGAAAGATCAATCCCAATGACCAGCCCATGGTAGAACTGCGAATTGAAGGACAAGTCGGCTTCGATCGCCTAGAACTCGACACCCGCAAACTTCAGCAGACCCTCAAGCAACTCAGCAACGCCCTGATTTTTCTACTTAAATACGACGTGGACTCGGTTGAATATGCGTCGCCTTTATCCGATGAAGCGAGCCGCCTCCAGATTGAACAAGAAATTTTTACCGATCTGCTAGCCGCAAACAACGTCTACAAAAAACGCGCTCCCAACTTGGCACAAGGATTGATCGAACTGAAAGACTTGCAGCTACAGGGGCGATCAGAGGAGGAACTCTATACTTTTGCCGAAAGTTTGATGAATCAATCGGTTGAATAAGCGAAAACTCAAACCCTCTTGGGCAAGATGCTTAATCCCTAAAATCCCTTCTTTGAACCCTAAAGATAGAAGAGCCGAATGTTTGAAATCCCCTCGAATTACTGGCTAAAGATTTTCTCGAAACTGCCGTTTCAACGTAGGGTTTTGCTCGATCGCCCGTCCAATTTGGTTAAATCGTTCTAGAGTTAACCCTTGGAGCCTCACGGCTCGATTTTGCTTTGGAACTGCATCCTGTTGAATTTGATTGATTTTTGCCAATGCTTTGTCAAACTTCTCCTGCTCTTTCGGCGAAATATCTGCGGTCAAAGGAGAGTCAGGATTATCCTGCCGTTGTCCAATTTCCTGAAACCTCTGAGGCGATAAGCCTTCTCCCTTGAGCGCTTCAGCCATTTTCTTTTGGGTTTCCATCTCAACTTTTCTCAGTTGTTTGACGGCTTGGGCAAACTGCTGAATCTCTAATGGGCTAGCTGATCCACTCAATCCAGGAAGCGATATGATTTGGGCTGCGGGGGGTGAACTTGGCGATTGAGCTTGACTTTGAGCCACTGCGATCGGCAAAACCAACAACGCCCCAACGAATACTCCAGCAAATGTTTTTTTCATTGAATGATAGTTGTGAAAAGCAAATTTTGATTATCCTCAGGGACAAACGAGTTTCTTGATTCTATGGTCGTCACAATCAATACTTTAGCAAAGTCATCTTGCTTAAGATACTACCCCACAGGACGTTGAGCCTATAGTTGCAGGCTTCCTAAGAGAACATGTCACTTTTGCGCCCTCATCCTAGATCCCTCTCGTAGAGCGGGAGAGAGACTTTGAGATTTCGGTTTTGGGTAGTAGGGTACACACTAAAAGCATTGTGGAAAAGGCTTTGGTTATTGCTCGATGCCAAACACATAAAACTCTTGGAATAACCCTATCGTTTGTAGCTGATAGGTTGGCAAAAACGACGCGATCGCCAGATCAGTGGTATAGACGCTAAAAAAGAAAAAGTTGCGGTGCTCAGTGTGGCTCATGATAAAACGTTGGATCTCTGGCTGATTGGACTTGAGCAGCGATCGACATTCTTCTTTCAACCCAAAGGCGGTTGGAGCTTCGGCACAGATATTAGATTGAGCATACTGAGTCAACTGATGGGTAGCGTAGCGGCTATAAGCAGCAGGAGTTGGATTAGTAATTGCCATAGCTGCGCCCAAACAAGCGAATGAAGCGGCTCCAAACGTTGCCAAAAAACTCATTTTTCTCAAAAAAAATCGGGGTTGCTGCCAACTTGATTCCATTTGTTTTGCTCCTAATTCACCACACTTCCAGTCTGTTTAGCGGCTCCTTTTGAAAAAAATTGAATCATCAACTTTTCAAAGTGGCTCATCCTTTTAGTCCATTTATCAGCAATTATACGGGGCATTTTTTCAGGCGGACTAACCTTTAAAAATTTCTCAGCAATTATACGAGTGTTTTTCCCGGTAGACCAATTTCAAGCAAAACTGTTATACTGAGGAACGAATACGGCGAGCGTAGCCAAGTGGTTAAGGCAGCGGTTTGTGGTATCGCCATTCGTGGGTTCAAGTCCCATCGTTCGCCCTGATTAAAGCGCTAAAGCTAAGACCATTTCCTAGGTTTAGCGCTTAACCTATCTATAAAAATGGCGAGAGTAACCTTAAATAGTACTCTCGCCATTTTTACACTGTTTTTCCAGCGAAATCAGGACGCTTACTGTTTTGAAATTTAGGCAGCAATTTCAATCAGTTGAATATCAAAGGTGAGATCTTCGCCGGCTAGGGGATGGTTGGCATCTAGCGTGATGGTGGAAGGAGAAATATCGGTGATGATCACTGTAATCAGTTCACCAGTTTGATGCTGAAGCTGAAGCTGTTGCCCAACTTCTGGCTCCACATCTGCGGGCATTTGCTGGCGATCGACGACCAATACCATTTCTTCTAAATAAGCACCATAAGCGCTGTCTGTAGGAATTAGCTCGGTCTTTGAGTCGCCGGGAGTCATGCCAATGACAGCTTGCTCAAATCCAGGAATAATTCCGCCAGACCCGATGGTAAATTCTAAAGGCTCGCGCTCAATTGATGAATCAAACGTCGTGCCATTGTCTAATTTTCCGGTGTAGTGGACTTTTACAGTGTCACCATGTTTAGCCTGCGACATTTGGACTCTCCTTTGCGTTTATGCATCTTTGGATATGGTGCGATCGCCCGTATCCTTTCGTCTTTTCTCCTAAGTCATTTAAAGAATAAACCGCAGCAATGCACAATCATCCTTTTGAATACTTTGCTCAAATTTCAATAAATAAACAAGTGGGATAGCAGTTTAAGGCAGTACAAATACAAAAGCAATTAATAATCTACGATATCCTAGATTAATTATCGGGGGCGATTTAAGATTGAGTGCAATTGAGAATTTTAGCTGATTTACGGCTCGTATGAACTTTTGACCTTAGGGCATTTTCAATTCCCTCTTAATTATTGGGCGAGGGTAAAAGTCTATGACATTCAGGTTCCTATCTACCGTTCCTATGATCAGTAGTTTTTGTTTACAACCATCTTTTGCTCCGTTGATCATTATTGGGTTTGCAATTGCGGCAGTTTCAGCGATGGGTATAGGCTGGCTAGTGCTGGGGCTGCGACCCTTCCAGTCTGTTAATTCAGCGATCCGTACAACCTTAGCGAAGTCTTCCACAGGAATCGCGATAGGAACTGCTCCCTCGCCTATTGCTGCCCCATTAATCCGCCACATCATTCAGCAATTGCAGCAGTTTTTGGATATGGGAAGCAAAACGAAGCGTGATGAAGTCATTCGCAAACAGGCAGAAATTGAAATCGAAGCACTAGAAATTCAGCTCGGCACGGTTCTAAATGCGTCATCCTCCACCATTGCTCAAAGCCACGTTTTTCTAGATGGCTCTTGGAAATGCGTTTATTTCTCTCCCAATTGCCAAAAGCTATTGGGCTTTACTGCTGAGGAGTTTATTGCAGATAGCGACTTGTGGATGTCGCGGATTTTGCCAGAGGATCAAGAAAAAGTTGTCATGCCCATTTTTCAGGACATTTTGGCTGGACGGGTTGCTACGATGGAGTTTCGCTTTCAACATCAAGATGGCTCCATTTACTGGATTTCAGATACAGTCACCCCACTTTGGAATGAGGCGGCGAATTGCTGGGTGGTGACCTGTGTGGAAACCAATATCACTTTCCATAAGCAGGCTGAAGCAGCGCTACAAGAAAATCAGGAACGGGTGCAGCGAGATCGCCAACAGGCAGAAAATGCTCTGCGCCACAGTGAGCAACGCTTTCGTGCTGTTTTTGATCAGATTGAAATTGGCATGAATCTGACGCAACTATCGGGCAACTATTTGCAGGTCAACCCGGCGTTTTGCAATTTGGTGGGATACAGCGACGCTGAACTATTGGCAATGAGCTATCGAGACTTGACCTACCCAGATGATCAGGAAATAGAAGTGTCGCTAGCGGCACAAATGCAAACGGGCGATCTGCAAACTTATTCCTTAGAAAAGCGCTATGTGCGGAAAGATGGGCAATTGTGCTGGGTGAATGTGCATGTATCGAGTGTGCTAGATAGCCAAGGCGATATTTTATTTGCAACTGCAATTGTGCAAGATATTGGCGATCGCAAACGTACTGAAGCGGCTCTGCGCTGGAGTGAAGCCCGCAACTGCGCCACGATTAGTGCCATTCCCGATTTGCTGATCTGCATGGATGCAATGGGAAACTATTTGGAAGTGGTGGAAGGACAAAACGTTAGGTTGCTGAAACCAGAAGATGGCTTTGAGAACAAGAATATCTTTGATGTTTTGCCCACAGATCTAGCTAAGCAACGCATGGGTTATGTGCAACAGGCTTTGCAGACGGGACAGGTGCAAGTGTATGAACACCAAATAGAAGTTGAGGGCGATCTCTACGATGAAGAAATTCGGGTTGCGATGATTGGTGAAAATGAGGTGCTGATCATGGTGCGTGATATTAGCGATCGCAAGCGGATTGAAAATGAACGTAGACGCAATGAAGGCGATCGTGAAAAAGCGCAACATTTGCTGCGGCGACAGGCAGAGCGGGAATATGCACTGAATCAAATGACTCAGGCAATTCGCCATTCTTTAGATTTAGAAACCATTTTTTTAACTGCGACTCGTGAAATTGGTAATCTGTTGCAGGTTGATCAAGTGGGCATCGCTAAATATTTACCTGAACCGGGAGAATGGCACCACGTCGCAGAATATTTGCGAGATTCTAGTTTGCCGTCTGCCTTAGATATCAGAATTGTCGATCGAAATAACCCGATCGCTGCCCAACTCAAGCAAAATCAGACTGTTCGCATTGATAACGCCAATCATTTGATAGACTGCATCAACCAAGAACTGGCTCAACAGTTTTCGGGGGCATGGTTGTTAATTCCGTTAGAAGTTGAGGGTAAGGTTTGGGGCTGTTTAACATTACTCCGCGCCGATATTCAGACCTATTGGCAAAACGAAGATGTGGATTTAGTCAGTGCGGTGGCAGATCAATTGGCGATCGCCATTCAACAATCACAGCTATATCAACGAGTCCAACAGCTAAATATTCATCTAGAACAAGAAGTGCAGCAGCGCACCGCTCAACTTCGCCAAGCACTCAGCTTTGAAGCGTTGCTCAAACGGATTACGGATAAGGTACGAGATAGTTTAGACGAAGACCAAATTTTGCAAACCGCTGTCGATGAGCTAGGGCAAGGGCTACAAGTCAAGTGTTGCAATGCTGCCCTTTATGATCTAACGCTTACTTCCCATACCATTACTCATGAATACTCCCTCGCTCAACCCTTTGCCCTAGGACAGCAGATCGCGTTTGCAGATTGCCCCGCGATCGAAATTTTTGATCAGCTAATTCAAAATATCTGCCTCCAGTTTTGCTTTACCGTCACAACCTACGCTCAACCCCACGGCGAAATCTATGCAATTTTGGCGTGTCCGATGATGGATGACCAGGGCATTTTGGGCGACCTGTGGCTTTATCGATCTAAGCACGATACTTTTGATGAGTTGGAGATTCGGTTGGTGCAGCAAGTGGCAAACCAGTGTGCGATCGCCCTGCGGCAATCTCGGTTATATCAAGCGGCTCAGTTGCAAGTGCAAGAATTAGAGCGCCTCAACGGCTTAAAAGATGACTTCCTCAGCACCGTTTCTCATGAACTGCGAACCCCGATGGCAAACATCAAAATGGCGACGCAGATGCTAGAAATCAGCATGGAGCAACAGCACCTCGTTTATGCCGATGGCAATGACACTCTCGCCTGCATCAATACCGGCGATCGCATCGAGCGCTATCTACAAATTCTCAAAGAGGAATGTCATCGAGAAACGAGCTTAATCAACGATCTGCTAGATCTGTCGCGGCTCGATTCTGGCTCCGAACCCTTATTGCCGCTGACCCATCACCTGCAATACTGGTTGCCCCACATTACAGAATCGTTTGTAGAGCGAACTCACAGCCAACAACAACAGTTTTCTATCACCATTGATGATGCGTTGCCACCGCTGACAACCGATTTTAACTATCTAGAGATGATTTTAACTGAATTATTGCACAATGCCTGCAAATACACGCCTCTAGGCGAAGCGATCGCGGTATCTGCGACTTTCGATCCCACAATTCCGGGCATCATCCTAGCCATTGCTAATTCTGGGGTAGAAATCCCCGCAGCTGAACTCCAGCATGTGTTCGATAAGTTCTATCGAGTTCCCAACAACGACCCCTGGAAACATGGCGGGACTGGATTGGGATTAGCCTTGGTGAAAAAACGAGTGGAACGCTTAAACGGCGCGATCGCGGTTTCCAGCCAAAACGGCTGGACAACCTTCACCATCAAGCTACCCTTACAATCCCAGTAATTCGTCGAGTTCGTTTAGGGCATCGCAATTAGTGATAGTTGGAGGAATCACAGCGATCGCCCCACCTGCCCCGGCGCGATTCGTTCCACGATCCCGAAGGGAATCGTGCAGGGTTCGCCGCCCCAAATACTCATCGGCATAGCGACGAAACACCGCCTCAACCGCAGCCCGTGAGTTTTTCAGCCCCCATTCCTGAGCAATGATTTCCGCTTTTTCTAACACATCCTGGCTAAGCCTTATCTTGTTGTCATACATAGCTGCAAGCCCTCTGGAAGTGGATACAAACCGCGCACATTGGCAAACTGAGGATCGGGAATCATAGCAAACAGCTTGCGTCCTGCCAGACGTTCAGTAATCAGATGAGATCCACCTCCCGTCACCAGAAACCGCGTCACCCGTGACATATAGGGCGTGTATTGTGCCTTCACGGTTTGAAAAATGCCTCGAAACCAGGGGTCGAGATATTCTTCTAGCCACAGTGACCAAGATAACCCCGTGTCGGCATAGGCGTGTGCCGATTTGAACCCATCCATGACAATGCCGGGATCAGCGGTGGTGCCTAGGGCATCGGCGAGGCGTTTATCAAAACTAATGGAGGTTGCCAGTTCGTAGGTGCCGCCTCGATCCATGACATTTTCATTGATCACATCGCCTTCCGCATCCACTAGCCGAGTCAGCCAAGTGCCGCCGCCAATATCAATGACCACGGTGTAGCCATTATCGGGAATTAACCCTAGTCGCTGGGCGTAACAATAGGCTCCCATGCCTTCACGCTCAACGCTAACGCGATCGACCGTTACCCGAAAAGGAGTGCCGTTGCGTTTAAATTCGTGGATGCCCATGAGTTGCGATCGCAGCGCTTGTTCGGTGCGGCTGGGTTCTGGCGTGGAAACATGTAAATTCAACGAAAATTCACTGCTTCCATCCCAAGGCTCAAGACAGGCGTAAAGATGGAGTCGCGCCAGTTCTGCCTTGTTTTCAATCACGGTTTGCTGCTGACGACGATACTTATATGCCTGGGTGCCAAAGTGATAGCGTGTAGTATCGGCAAGTTCAATCAAAGGAGAAGTATCTAAGTAGCGAACGGCATCCCGACCTTGGGGCAACTGATAACGAATGGAGCGAATCGCGCGAGGGTGAGTATTACCATCCCAAAACTTAAGATCATAGTTGCCAGCATCCAACGCCAGAGTGCGGGTTGATAGACTGGCAGGAGCAGGCTCTTTGATGGCAGCTTTCGTTCGGCGGGTTTCTGTGGCAGTCATAGTGAGTCTTCCAATGGGTTATATCAAATTGCAGGTTTATCTGCATCATTTATCGGCATCAAGATAGGCATTAAATCGTTGCCCCCAATTGCGCCTAAATTCGCCCAGTTAGTACAATTGAACTATATAAAACCTCCTGCTTGATGTCAACCCTAAAATTGACTCAATCAATTAGATAGAACTGAATAGTTTAATCCCTCATTTCCCGACGGGAATATCGGTGTTTTTTCTTGCGTTCCAGTCCACTACTCTGTAAAATCAAGTTTCAATCTTCGGTTTCTAAGTGGGATGGAGATTGTGGATAGTATAGGCGAAGGTATGCAGTCATGAATAAGCGGCAAGAGTTTTGGGATTTTGGAGATAATTGGATGCGGCGATTTGCGAAGGTGCGATTCACATCGTTTAATCACGCTATCTCCTTGTTTTTAGTTGGAATTGGGTTAAGTGTAGCGATCGCCTCCTGTTCGGGAGGCGCTACCAACACCAGCACGACGGGCAGCGCTACTCCTGCCACTGATCAAAAAAAGGAAATTGAAATCAATCTTGTCGCTTACGCCGTGCCAAAGGCGGCTCACGATGCCATCATTTCTCTGTTTCAGGAGAAGTGGCAAAAAGAAAAGGGTCAAACCGTTACCTTTAGGCAAAGCTATGGCGGATCGGGTTCCCAAACTCGCGCCATCATTGATGGGCTTGAAGCCGACGTGGTTCATCTGGCGATAGGAGCCGACGTGGAAAAGCTCGTTGAAGCCAAAATCGTTAATGGAGACTGGAACAAAAAACTTCCCAACAATGGCATTGTGGCAAAATCCGTTGCCGCCGTGATTACCCGTGATGGAAACCCCAAAAATATCAAAACCTTTGGAGATTTAACTCGCGATGGGGTGAAATGGGTGACGGCAAACCCAAAAACGTCTGGGGGCGCTCGCTGGAACTTCCTGGTTTTGTGGGATTATGCCCTGAAAAATGGGGGAGATGAGGCTAAGGCAACCGAATTTGTAACTCAAGCCTTCAAAAACGTGGCAATTCTGGCAAAAGATGCACGGGAAGCCACGGATATCTTTGCTAAGCAGGGTCAGGGAGATGCCTTGATTAACTATGAAAATGAGGTGATTCTAGCGCAGCAAAAAGGAGAAAAGATTGACTTTGTGGTGCCCGACACTAATATTTCCATCGATACTCCCGTTGCTGTGGTGGATAAAAACGTAGACAAACGGGGTACTCGTGAAGTGGCAGAAGCCTTTACCCAGTTCCTATTTACCCCAGAAGCCCAGGCGGAGTTTGTCAAGCTAGGGTTTCGTCCGGTGGGTGACTATGCCACAGCAAATGAAAAAACGTTGGCAACTCAGTTTCCACCTGTGAAAAAGCTTGCCACAGTGGACGAGTATGGCGGTTGGGGCAAGGTTCAAGAACAGTTCTTTTCTGATGAAGCCTTGTTTGATCAGATTCAATCCAAACTGGGTAAGTCGTGATTAACAGTCTAAAGTGGCTTCTAGTTCCCACGGGCTAATGTGGGTGCTGTACTCGTTCCAGTCTTGGTGTTTGAGTTTGGTGTAAGCCGATACTAGGGCAGATCCCAGTATGGGAGTGAGGATAGTATCGGCTTCTAGGCAGCGCAGCGCATCTAGCAGGTTTGCAGGTAAGCGTTTGACGGTTTCAAGTGCCAGCGGATCGGTGTAGGCGTTGTTGTCGTGGCGATCGCCCGGATCGCGTTGATGTTCCATGCCATCTAAGCCGCTGGCAATTAGAGCAGCAGGCAGCAGGTAGGGATTTGCAGCACCATCTGCTAAGCGAAACTCAAACCGTCCCGGTTCTGGAATGCGGATGGCGTGAGTGCGATTGTTGCCGCTATAGCTGATGGTGTTGGGCGACCAAG
The DNA here is from genome assembly GCF_040830845.1 of Sivoneniella epilithica UHCC 1019. Lineage (NCBI taxonomy): Bacteria > Bacillati > Cyanobacteriota > Cyanophyceae > Leptolyngbyales > Leptolyngbyaceae > Sivoneniella > Sivoneniella epilithica. The sequence goes on along the minus strand of NZ_JBFPDP010000015.1, from coordinate 45,214 downwards.
TAGCGCCAGAAGCAGTCACGGGGGCATTGATTCGCTTGTAGGAGTTGACCGTGGGATTCGTGAAGGCGCAGAGGGCGGCAGCAGAGTGCAATACGCCCCCAATGAACTGATATGCCAAGGGTGCCAGTCCGAGTTTGCCATTGGGATCATCAAACAGGTTTGTTTTACCGGGGAGATCCCAAACGGACAGGTGGGTATGGCAGCCATTGCCCGTCAGATGGGGAAAGGGTTTGGGCATGAAGGTGGCGCGCAGCCTATGTTTTTCGGCGATCGCCTTGACCATATATTTGAAAAAGGCATGGCGATCGGCGGTTACTAGCGCATCCGCATAGATCCAGTTCATTTCAAACTGACCGTTGGCATCTTCATGATCGTTCTGATAGGCACCCCAGCCCAGTTTCAACATGGCATCGCAGATTTCTGAAATCACCTCAAAGCGACGCATCAGAGCTTGCTGGTCATAACAGGGTTTGCTAGCGCGATCGCGTCCATCTGAAATCTGCTCACCATCCGCAGTCAGCAGAAAATATTCACACTCCACCCCCGTTTTCACCCGGTAGCCTTGCGCTGCCGCCTTTCCCATCACATGCTTCAGCACCCAGCGCGGCGTTTGCTCCACTGCTTGCCCATTCATATAGAGATCGGCTGCCATCCATGCCACATCCGGCTGCCAAGGCAATTGAATCAGACTGTCGCGATCGGGAATCGCCAAAATATCTGGATCAGCCGGAGTCATATCCAACCAAGCTGCAAACCCGGCAAACCCCGCCCCATTCACCGCCATAGCATCGATCGCCTGAGTTGGCACCAACTTCGATCGCTGTACCCCAAACAGATCCGTAAAAGAAATCAGAAAATAGCGAACCTCGTTTTCACGAGCAAATTCAGATAAAAGTCTGGTCATAGCAACTATTAATATCAGTATCAGCAATTTTGTCGGGTTAGTTTAGCATCAGTAGAACTCCTGCTGTTGAGGCAGGTTTAGCCAAGATTGAATGTTTTGCTAGTCAATCCGCTACAAAAACTGCCCGTACAGGTATGTTGTTGACTAGCCGCCTTCCAAGTCTCACACCCCCAACAATTCCCAAACAGTCTGTCGGATAAAGGTTTCATCTACTGGATTTTGATAGGGATTTCCCGCCCGATGCCCCCAAATGGAAGGGATGGGGCAATAGGTCGCGTTGGGAATCAAAGCCGCCTCAGCCGCACAATCTTCTGGCGTAAAGTATAAATCTGTTGCGGAAGGCATGACCAGAGTTTTTGCCGAAATCGATCGCAAAGCTTGAGCGTAGTCCATTTGACCGCTTAGATTATTGCCCACATCGCAGCGCAACCAAGTATCAAGCATGGCAATTAAGTTATGCGGATCGCGCTGACGATATGCCGCTTCCCACCCACGCACTAAATAATCATCCAACGACTCATAGCCGAGTTGATAATACAGCCCTGTGCGATAAAAAGCTTGGGAGGCTGCCCAACTGGCGTAAATTCGGGAAAAAGTGCGAAAGCCGCGATCGGGCATTCCATCAAACCCCGTGCCATTCCAGGCGGGATCTGCCGTTAATGCCAATCGCAAACTTTCGAGAAAAATCCGATTGTGATCTGTGGTTCGTGCTGTGCCGCAGAGTGCCGCAATTCGTTCTACGCGATCGCCGAACATTACACCCCAGTGATACGCCTGCTGCGCTCCCATCGACCAGCCATACACCAGCGCCAACTGCTCAATCCCAAATACCTTTCGCAAAAGCTGAGACTGAGCGCGAACATTATCAACTTGGGTAAACCAAAATCTCTGTTCCGCTAAACCACAGTCAGCAGAATTGCTAGGCGAACTCGATAGCCCATTGCCAAACATATTAGGAATGATAATAAACCAGCGCGTGGGGTCAAGAATGCCATCGGGACGAATCAACCAGTCAACATCGCTATGTTGGGCACCGTAGGACGTGGGATAGAGAATGACATTGCGGCGATCGCCTGCCAACTCACCATAGGTTTGATAGACCAATTTGGCTTCGGGTAATACTTTGCCACACTGAAGCGCAAAATCTTTGAGAATAAAACAGCCATCGGTCATAAATGCGAACCCAATTGAGCAATGATACTGCGGTTCACTTTCACATAGCCCTGATCTACGTGGCTGAAGTGAGATTGCAAAACCTTATGGGCAGCAGGCAGCGCATGAAACGGAATCGAGGCATATAGATGATGCTCGGCGTGAAAGGGCATATTCCACATCAGCCATCGAAACGGGGCGATCGTTAACGTCGTGCGCGTGTTGGTTAGAGCATTATCGTCATGAGTACAGCCGGTATGTTCAGCAAGCAGAAATGCTCGTAAAACAGGTTGCCCCACTGCAAGCGGCAACACCCAATAGAGCAGAAACCAGGGGTGTTGGTAGGCGATCGAAAGGGCGATCGCGACTCCATAAACGAGCAGTTGCAGCCGCGTTGAGCGAATCACCTCAGATCGGACAGTATCGGAAATATAAGGACAGCCTTCTAGACTGCCAAACGCAATCCGCAGATGTCCGCGTATTTTGCCAATCCACCAGTTAAAGCCGCTAATGACGACCAGATATTCAGCCAAGGTTTGCGGTTTGCGATCGCTCAGTTCTGGGTCTTTCTCAGGAATTTGAGTGTAGCGATGGTGCCACTTGTGATACCGACGGTAAAACGCGCTGTTATAAAACGACAGTAGCCCCGCAAACCAGGCAACCCCGTCGTTGAGGCGATTATTGGCAAAAGCGGTACGGTGACAGCATTCATGCATTGGTGCAAACATTGCCGCCAAGCTAACTCCGTAGAGGATTAAGGCAGGCAGCGCAATGAATAAGCTATCGCTCTGGGTTGCCCAGAGATAGCCACTCACACCCATCACCGCAAGGTGTCCTGCTAGTTGCAATCCGCCTTTGAGATTTGACCGGACATTCAAAGTGTTGAGCGCTTGAGTAGACAGGAGTTGGTTCGCTTTGAGAGCGATCGCAGTCGATGAATTAGAAGATTCAGAAAAGGATTCTGGCTGAGTCGCCGCTGACTGAGTCAACATCTCGATGGGTATAGATCAATAAATTTAGGACTATCTTGGCAGGTTGATTCATATAGGTCAACAAAGTTTCCCAAAAAGCTGTTATCCCAGCACTATTTGCTATCGACTAATGGGTAGGAAATACTGTGTAGGGTTAATCTTTGAGTGCTAATCTACTAACCGGGCATCTATGAAGCTTAGTGTTATCTTGCCTTGTTTTAATGGTGCTGAAACGATCGCGATTCAACTAGAAGCACTGACCCGTCAGGTTTGGTCTGGTGAGTGGGAGGTAATTGTGGTCAACAATGGCTCAACGGATCATTCCCTGGAAATTGTGGAGCGTTATCGCGATCGCTTGTCTAACCTACAGATCGTCAATGCCCATCAGCCACCCGCACCAAGACGAGGCGTGGCCCATTCCTATGCAGTAGGCTTTCAGGCAGCAACCGGGGACGCTTTCCTCCTGTGTGAAGCGGATGATCAAGTGGGCGAAGGATGGCTTTCGGCATTAGGAAACGCACTTCAGGATCATCCGTTTGTCGCGGCGGCGATTGAGTATACCAAACTCAACCCTGACTGGTTAGTTGGAGAAGGCTGGCAGCAGCAATCCGCCCAAGCCGGACTGTCTACTATGTCTCCACCGCTCTATTTGCCCTATGCCAGTGGGTGCAGCTTGGGCTTGCGGCGATCGGTCTATGAAGCGATCGGCAACCCCGATGAAGCCTGCACTGCGAGTTGGGATACTGATTACTGCTGGCGCGCAAATTTGGCAGGAATTCCCCTCCAGTTTGTGCCAGATGCCACGGTTCACTATCGACTGCGTACCGAATTACGCGATCGCTACCATCAAGGGAAAAATTGGGGTAGGGCGCATGTCGTTTTATATCAAAAGTATGGTTCAGATATGACTCGACTTAAAGTGATCAAACACTACGGACGCAGTCTGCTGAAACTACTCAAACACCTTCTCCGTGTGTTTCCTAACCTTGTGAGCCGCAAAGGTTTTGCCCAATGGGTTTGGGGGCTTGGTTGGTGTATTGGAGATTTACAAGGCGGCTCCTATTTATGGAAAACCGTGTCTGAGCGCGATTGCCCCATTCAGCAATCTGTTAGTTGAATTAAAGCGATCTGTCAGGGGGCTTCTTGCAGTGCTTTTCCCAAAACCCCTCAATGAGACTGCGATCGCACTCAATTTGAAAGACAAGACAATAACCGTCCGCTATTCCTTATTTTTCAAGGATCTTTATCTTCTAACCTGTTCATCCGTTGCTAAAGCCAGCAGCAATATCAACTTCCCGTATAACGCGCTTCATCATCGTTAATGTGTGAAAAGGGCGATGTGCTGAAATAATGGATGCTGGACTGTTGTTGCCATTGCCAAGCGGCATTGTTGCCATGAAGCTTCGTTCTTTTTTGTCGAGTCTACTGATTGCAGTAATGGTGCTGTTGCTGCTGGGCGGAGGTGTATTTTATTGGATCGCGGCACAAAGTCCGCTGGGCTTGCTGAGTCAGGGCGCAAAGACTCCCAGTGCTGCCATATTTGTGCCAAAGCAAGCGCCTGCAATGGTGTCGCTATTGGTCAACTTAGATAAATTGGAGCAATTTCGGCAGGTGGTGACTCGTCCTCAAGATCGGCGGCGATCGCGGCAAGAGATCACCCAGTTTAAGCAGAGCCTATTGGCAAACACTGGGTTGGAGTATGAACGCGATGTGCAACCGTGGCTAGGGGATGAAATCACAATCGCCCTGACTACCGTGGATTTTGATCGCGATCCGTTGAATGGCAACCAACCGGGCTATTTGCTGGCGATCGCCACGAAAGACCCAGAGCGATCGCGGGAATTTTTGCAGCTATTTTGGCAGAAACGGGCGATCGCGGGAGATGACCTGACCTTTGAGCAATATCAAGGCGTGAAGCTAATTTCCGCCGCTGTGCCAGCCGGAAAAAAAGAGGCAGAAGAGCCACCCAAAAAGAATAAACAAAAAAACTCCAACACTGTTCCCTCTTCCCTCTTCCCTCTTCCCTCGCTCTCTAGCGCCGTCGTTGGCGACCAATTTGTCCTATTTGCCAACCATCCGAAAGTGTTGCGCGACGCGATTACCAACGTGCAAGCCGTAGACCTGAACCTGAGCAATGCTAAACCCTATGCTCAAGCCTTGGATACCTTAACGCAGTCCCGAATCGGGCTAACCGTGGTTAACTTGCCGCAACTGACCGCTTGGCTAGAAGGATCGGCAGCTGAATCGACGCTCAACGCCACCGGAAAGACTCAAGCTTTAGATATCAAAAAAGCAGCCATTGACCAGAAGTATCAAACAATGGCGATCGCCTTGGGATTAAACCCACTCGGCTTAATGGCAGATACCGCTTTACTCACGACGGATGGCAAAGTCACCTCTAACACGCCTTCTTTAACCCAACCCGTAGCAGCGCTGCAATATCTGCCAGCCACTAGCCCATTCTCCTTATCAGGTAGCCATCTAGATCGTACCTGGAGCCGATTGAGTAGCGATTTGGCAGGCTATGAAGTATTGTCGAAACTGCTCAATCAACCTGTGGATTCTGTGCGATCGCGCTGGCAGCTTGACCTCCAAAAAGACGTATTTAGCTGGGTTAAAGGTGAGTATGCCCTTGGCTTACTGCCCAATTTTGCAGTTGAACCTGTTGCCGCAAAAAGTAAAAAACAACGCGCCAAACTTCAACGTCCAAATGCCCTTCCTAATGATTGGATTTTTGTGGCTCAACGCTCGACGGGAGATGCAACTCAGGCGATCGCCCATTTAGACGACCTCGCCAAAACTCAAGGCTTGAGCGTGGGATCGCTGCCGTTAGGAGATCAAACGGTTTCCGCCTGGACTCGGCTCACTCCAACGAGCGGCAAGAATCAAGCGAAAACCTTGCAAGCAGAGGTGCAAGGCGTTCATGCAACAGTCGGCAACTATGAACTCTTTACGACTTCAATTGAGGCAATGGATCGAGCGCTCCAAACGGGCAGCAGTTCTTTGGCAAACAGCGATCGCTTTAACCAGGCGATCGCGCCGCTATTGCAACCCAACAATGGTTACGTTTACCTCGATTGGATTGAGGGGCAAGCGATTTTAAAGCGCCAATTTCCGATTCTAAAAATCATTGAACTGGCTGGAAAACCATTATTCAACCATCTCCAATCCCTCAGCCTCAGCAGCTATGGCATAGAATCTGGAGTCCAGCACAGCGGCGTTTTCCTCAAGCTAGAGTAGGCGCAGTCTCGAAGGAAAAGACGAATGAGCCAATGTCCGTTGATATGGATTGTGATCGGCGTTGCTGGATCGGGCAAGACGGCGATCGGGCGGTTGCTTTCTCAGCAGCTAGAGTGCGATTTTTTGGAGGGCGATCGCCGTCATCCCCTGCCAAATATCCTCAAAATGGCTTCCCATATTCCACTGCAAGACAGCGATCGCCAATCCTGGCTGGTAGAAATGCAGGCTGACATTCAATGGGCACACGATCGCGATCGCGAAACTGTTATCACTTGCTCTGCGCTCAAACAATCGTACCGCAAGCAACTGACTGCACCCGGACGAGTCCAACTCGTGTGGCTAGACGTGCCTCAGACAGAACTAGAGCGCCGCCTCAGCCAACGAGCGAATCACTATATGAAGCTTGAAATGCTTCATAGCCAGATTGCTGCTTTTGAACCAATCCAACCCGAAGAGAATGCCATTATCGTCGATGGTCTTTTATCTCCTGTTGAGGTTGTCAATGACTTACTGAAAACTGCGACTCAACTTTTTCCCAGCCTGGAAAATTCTTGGTGGCAGCGGTGCTATGAATAGACTCTTGCCCCCATCCTTGTCCTAATTGTCTTGAACGACAAAAATTTATCCACCTATAAGTTTTTTGTTGATTCACAGATGCCTGTAGGGGCGTAGCATTCGGTAGGCAATCTTCAATGAAGTCATTTTAACCTGTTGCCCGAATGCCACGTCCTTACGCAAGATGACTTCATCACCAGAATATTTACAGTAAGAAATTTGTTTCAAATCAATTAAGTTGGATGTTTCTGACATATTCCTGAAACTGACTGATGAACGTGAAGGATGAAAGATATTCTTCATGTTTCAGTGAATAGGCGTGTATGCTGCTCGATGAAAATCCGTCTGCGACGAACCAATTCATGTACGCTGAAGGCGTTCCCTTTTCATCCTTTGGCATGGCTACTAGTACCTGGGATCGTCGGCATATCCTTTCCCTGGCTGACTTCACCCCGTTAGAATACGATACGGTGCTGCAAACGGCGGTCAGTTTTCAGGAAGTGTTATCGCGACGCACCAAAAAAGTGCCGACTCTGCAAGGGCAGGTTGTCACAAATCTTTTTTTTGAACCATCTACCCGCACCCGCAGCAGTTTTGAACTGGCAGCAAAACGGCTATCAGCGGATATTTTGAACTTTGCACCGGGAAGTTCTTCGTTGACCAAAGGCGAAACCATTTTGGATACGGCAAAGACCTATCTAGCGATGGGCACCGATATGATGGTGATTCGCCATAAAGAAGCGGGAGTGCCTCAAGCGATCGCGGCTGAAATGGATCGGTTGGACGTAAAAGTTGGGGTTCTGAATGCGGGGGATGGGCTGCATGAACATCCGTCTCAAGCACTGCTCGACCTGTTTACGATCTGCACGCTGCTTGATTCCGAAAAACCGCGTCTATCGTTACTGAAGGGCAAAAAGATCGCGATCGTCGGAGATATTCTGCATTCCCGTGTTGCCCGGTCTAACATTTGGAGTCTCACCGCTAGTGGTGCCGAAGTGCATCTGGCAGGACCGCCCACGCTTTTACCAAAGCTATTTGCCGATTTTGTGACAGTGGATGGCAGCGATCATTTCTCGTCCGCTGATCTGCGCATCTCACTATCCGATCTAGATCGCAAGCTGTTTCTGCACTGGTCGCTGGAGCCTGCTTTGCGAGATGCAGATTTTGTGATGACGCTGCGGCTGCAAAAAGAACGGATGACGAATCATTTATTGCCTAGCTTGCGAGAATATCATCATCAGTTTGGCATTACGCGCGATCGCCTAAAACTGTGTCATGCCGATGTTAAAGTGCTGCATCCGGGTCCCGTCAATCGTGGCGTAGAAATTAGCTCTGACCTAATGGATGATCCGCAGTTCAGCCTGATTTCTCAACAGGTCACCAGTGGCGTTGCTGTGCGGATGGCATTGCTGTATCTCATGGGGATAAGCCGAGCGTGAAGCAAGTTCGGAGTGGCGGGTTAGAAATTTTGAGTTTTGAGTTTTGAGTTTTGAATTAGAGTAATTCTCACTCAAATGCTGTCTCTCAACCCCCTTGCCTCCCTCATCTTCCTGCCTCCGACGGAAACAAAGTGGGATCAAAATTCACTGCGCCGTTGTTGATAGCAACAGGATTTCCATCTTCAGGAATGCTGGATGCTGCGGTATTCGCTTGCAGTCCGGGTGCTTCGTAGACAGGTGAAGCGTCACTGGATACAGGTATTGTTTGAGTGGAATCTGTGGGGGGTGTAGATGGGGCGATCGGGGGTTCAGCGATTTCTTGGAGTGATGATGGCAAGGCGGCTTGAGGTTGAGATGTGTTGTTAAGTTCCTGATTAGAATCGTCTGGTTTGACGGCAACATAGGCTTCTACTGCTTTGATCTGCGCGGATGGATTAATCGCTTCAAAGTCACCATTGGCTTTTTTCAACAGTTCAAAATGAAGATGGGCACCCGTTACGCCACCCGTCGAACCCACTTTGCCAATGACTTGGCGTGCCCGAACTGCTTCGCCGTCTTGAACTAAAATTTCAGATAGGTGGGCGTAAAGAGTTTGATATTTGCCGTCGGCATATTCGATGATGACCATGTTGCCATAACCATCGCCCCAATCGGCATATCGGATGTAGCCAGAGTGGGCAGACAAAACGGGCATTCCTTCCGGTGCGCCCAAGTCTTCGCCAGAATGGAGGCGGCGATCGCCATAGATAGGATGAATCCGCCAACCAAAGGGACTGGTTACTTCCACCACTTCCGGTAAGGGATAGTAAAAGTTGGTGTCATTGGGGTTTGGTTTATAGTTGGCAATTTTGGGCGCTAGCTGCCACATCCAATTTTGAGGCTTACTGCTCACACTCCAATGCGACCCGATGAGGATGATCACCATCGCACCAATACCCAAAAATAGATACTTGAACTTCATAGATTCAGCTTTGTAAGCATGACATTACGCCGATCGCGCGCTTCAAAAAGCCGCAACTGGACGTTTTGCAAGTATAGTACAAATGAACCAAAAAAACGAATGCTTTAAGGAGAAGGGGTGGCGATCGGCGCTGGGGTTACAGGCACTTCTTTAATTGGCGTTGGGGTGGTCATCGCTTGCCATTTTGCCTGAAGCTGCATCAGTTCCGGCACAGTGACAAATTTATAGCCCTGTTTTTGCAGACTAGAAATGATTTGGGGTAAGGCTTCCACGGTTTGACTGCGATCGCCACCGCCATCATGCATCAACACAATGCCGCCCGGTTTCGCATTCGACAGCACATTATCGATAATCAGCGGCGTAGATAAATAGTAGTCGCTGGAATCGGCAGACCACATGTTAATCGAATAGCCTTTTTTCTGAGAATAAGGCACCAGTGAGCCGGTAAGATTGCCGCCTGGTGGACGCATCAACGCCGTTCGCACTCCAGTTGTCTGGTAGATCAGCCGTGCCGCATTGCCCATTTCTTCAGCAGCGGTCAACTCATCCATATCATCCATTAAATGTCGCCAAGTGTGGTTACCGATCGCATGTCCGGTTTCGACAACCTTTTTAGCAATTTCTGGATGCGCCTGCACTGCTTGACCCACCATATAAAACGTGGCTTTGATGTTGTTTTGCTTCAGGATATCCAACACTTGTTCGGTAGTATTTTCCCAGGGACCATCATCAAAGGTCAGTGCAATCACTTTTTCTGCGCCTGCTGGCGGAGTGGCTTCGTGGATGATTTGTCCGCTGAATTGGCGCGGTACTGCAAAATCTAGAGTCTGGGTTTTTTGGGGGGCTAAGGCAATCGCAGGTGTGGCAGCTTGCGGTTCTTCGGTTGTCGGCTGGGTTGGCGTTGCCGCGATTGTTGGTTGTTCAACCTGATGCCCCGTTGCATCTAAATACATTAGCCAGTAGCAAAAGATGAATCCTGCCAACGCAAAGCGATTCAATAGAAACGATCGCAAAAGCTGAAACCGTTTCTGAGCCGGACTTTTTGCAGATTGACGCGCTTTACGAAGCCGATTGATGCCGGGGGTTGTAGTGGCGCTGAGCCGCACTGATTGCCGCCACAAAATATCTCGCTGTCCCGCCATCCGTCCCAAAATTCGCACTTCTCGAATTTCAGCAGAATTCAACGTCCACAAGCGATAGCAAATATGGCGAACCAACCGCTGACGAGCTTTGGGCGATCGCGCTGAACGGCTAGTCTGCTGAAGATTAACCATAATTTTGAGGCAGCCTGCACGGGGCGCTTCTGCCTGAATATGAATCCCCTGCGCTACCAAAATGCTATTGAGCCAGTGGGCGATCGCCCGAAAATTTCCCCGCTGAGCCAACTCTAAAACGGATGGTTGGGAATGACTCGGCTGATAATTGCTGGGTGAATCTGTTGATGAATACGTCGAATATGCCATGTCACCTCAACAACCCGATGTACAAACATAAACTGTGAAGGAATTGAAACGCGCCTCAGCTTATGCAGAGCTAAGCGCCGAACGACCACCACTGAGTACATCAAATAGATAATTTTTAGAATACCGCATTGCTTTCGCGACTCAAACCGTTGCATGGATTCACGCAGACTAGCGTAGCCGATGCTTTCTAAAACGGCACATTTTTCTAGAAACACTAATTAAATACGCAACGAATCTTAAAAGCCTGTTTCTTCATTGTTTTCAAGTATTAGGGTAAGACTTTATCCAAATTTAGACTTTTAGAGATTTGTAGCTTCCGAGAGCCGTGATCACTCAGGTCGTCCTGGTAATTACACTGGGTTTTCTAAGTAGAAATACATTTAAAGACAATGAGATGAGCTTTATAAGCAGTAGTTTTCCATCTCTTTAGAGTCCTACCAAATTGATAAAGATTCCTCGAATCCGTGGAGTTTCTGTAGTGGGCTTAAAAGAGATTTGGTAGCTTAAGTTACATAAAAGATGACATCTACCCATCAGCAAGATATATCTACTCAAGTTTCTCACCTCATCAAACTTTTAAGGCTAACTATGAAACGCACTTTCTCCTTGACCTCTTCTGCACCTGCTTTCATCGCTATTGGCTCTGCGATCGCGGCTAGCATTGTTGCCACGGCTCCCGCTCACGCAGCAACTTTTAGCTGTCCATCTGGCACTGCTGATAACGTGTCTGGCTCTTCTGGTTGCCAGTATAGCAATACGGCAAATCAAGACTTTGTTTCTCCGAACAAGCCGCTTACCGTTAACCAAGAAGGCTTTTTTGGACTCACCAATTGGAATTTTGGCGGCAAGATTGGTGAAACTGCTGGGTATGGTGGTAGTGGCTCTGGGCAACAGGGACTCTGGAATATCGCTCAAACCCTGCAACCCACCTGGCAAAACGTGATGCTGGTCTTCAAGAGCGGAGCAGGCACCTCGTTAGTTGGCTATCAACTGGACAAGGGAGTCACCTCTGGTACTTGGACTTCCCCCTTTGAAAAGCTTCTTTTTGATGTCCGCAATACCAAAGATGTCTCTCACATTAGCGTTTACTTCACCGAGGGACTTTCTACGGGTTCCGCAGGCGGAAACTCTGAGGCGGCTCCTGAACCTAGCACGATGGCAGGCTTGGCGATCGCTGGAGCAGGCTTAGCAGCGTACCGCCGTCGCCGTGCTGCGGTCAAATCTTAGATTGAAGCACCTACTTTCCCCGGCTCCATAATTCATAAAACTCAAAATAGTGAAAGCGATCGCAGTTTGAGAGTTCTCTTGCCGCGATCGCTCTCTTTTCATTCCCCGCAATCGCAGTATTACCGAGCCATCTCAGGCACTGGCAATTCTTGATCCCAACATTGCTAATAGTTTTAGCACTAATGATTCAAGAGGTCTGATTGTGGTCTTTGCTCAAACCAGTTCCACAAATGTAGTAATGACTCGCCTCACATTAGACGAGTATCGGGCAATGGAAGAAACCAACCCAGAACGCCATGAATACCGCAACGGGGAAGTTATTACGATGTCGGGAGGTTCCGAAGCCCACAGCGAGATCGCCAGTAATTGATTAATTTACTTAGGTTTTTTGCTGAAAGACACCAATTTTCGGTTGTATGGCAGCGATTTGTGGGTTTGGATTCCTGACTATCAGTGTGGAACTTATACCAATTTAATGGTAGTGAATGGCGAACCAGAGTTTAATGGCGATCGCACTGACGAAATTCTCAATCCTTCTCTGATTATTGAGGTTTTGTCGCCCTCAACTGAAGCTTACGACCGAGGTGAAAAGTTCAGAAAATATCGTTCCCTTGCCAGCTTTTATGAATATCTGTTGGTCAGCCAAACCGAACCCTACATTGAGCAATATCACAACCTTGATCGCACCAGTAACGATCGCTGGCAATGGCAAGTTCACTCTCACCTTGAGCAGGCGATCGCCCTCCACAGTTTAAACGTAGAACTTCCCCTGCCAGAAATCTATCGTCGCGTTCATTTTTAAGGATGGCTAACTCTCCTCACTAAGATGGCGATTGCTCCTTAATCTCCCCAACGCGATTGTCCTTTCCCAGCGGCGATCGCACAGTTCTTCCTTAATCAGAGTCGGTGTGTTAATGAAGTAACGCACCCTACAAGAGCGGAAATGGTACTGACATGCGCCCCTACAAGAGTGGCTAGATTTCAGCGGGTTTTCTCATGTAGGTCACGAAACTGGGAATTCGTGTAGCTACGAAAGCGTAAAACGCTGTGTTTCTTGTTTTTGGATTCTTAATTCCCCGTTCGTCAATGTGCTTTATCGCAGCATGTAAGACGGAAATCGTTTGCTTGTCGGTTTTAAACTTGGCTGCGGCTCCCCGGGACGGATGCCAGCTCTCCACCTTACCGTTGATGTTTTTGAAGATTTCAAACAGCTTTAGATCTTCCGGTGGGCTTCCAGTGTTAAGGTCATGCGCTGTGTCTGGGCTGTCGACTAATTTCATCCATCCAGGGAGTTGATCTGCGTTTGTTGCTCGGTTTAGTGTGCCTGCGAGCCAACGGTCAAATAGGTTCCACATTTCCTCCTCCGACGCGTACTCTTTGGGATTTACGCTCTTAAATTCCTCCATAGCTCGCTTTTCATCTATATTGAACTGAACGGCCGTTAGGTTGCTGTGGCTTTCTTTTGCTGGACCAGCACCGTGGGTTGTCCGTATTCTACCTTCAGCACCAAAATAAACGCTTCCGATTTTTCCATCTGGGGTCATGCTGCATATAACAGTTCTTTTAGACTCCTCCCTATATTGTTCCTGTGCCCACTCCGGAACTCCGCCGTCGTCTTTCCAACCTGGCACCTCGTCATTTTCGTATTTAGGTAAAAATGGACTGGATTTCGTATCTACTTCGCGTTGTATCAGAGTTAATCTGTGAACGCTACTCAAGTCTGTGTCTACTTTTTTGCGTTGCACAGTACCTGTTTGCTGCACCACATGAGTCAGTTCATGGGCTGTCAGCGCATCATTGGCAGCGGCTTTTCCGGCTCCGAAGTACACATCCTGCCCATGAGTAAATGCTTGAGCATTTAACTCTTGGTTCATTTGAACAGATTCGCTGTCTGCATGAACCTTCACTTGGCTGAAATCAGTGCCAAAGCGGGGTTCCATGAACGATCTCACTTCATCCGGCAGTGGGCTTCCCTCACCCTGGCTCCTATTCAGTCGACTTTCGAGATTGCTACCCGCTTGAAAGTCTGCATCGGGCGATCGCTTCGTCTGAATCTCCACTTCCTGCGGCATTGCCTCCCGTCGAAGCGTTGGGTTGCCGAGCGATTTTGTTTGCACTTCTTCTTCCGGCATCGCTTTGCGTTGGATGGACTGCTGGATAGCGGATTCGGAGGTACTCATCACTTGTTCGGCAACGCGATCAGCTTCTTGTTCATACTTATCACCCGGTGCGCCGATGGTGAGCTTGGGTTGAATGATGGCTGGCGTGGATGCTGCAATTTTGGAGAAGCTGTGACCAAAACGCTGTGCGTTTTCCAGTTGGGTTTGCAGGTCAGGAGTTGCTTGCTGCTCAATGGCGTTAGTTTCGGGTTGAGATGGAACGGCGAAGGGACGCGATCGCACTTGGTTTTGCACTGGTGCTGTTGCGGATTGTTGCGGCTTTTTTTGAACGTGCGATCGCGAACCCATAGTTACCTAACTCCCTGTCATTGCTGGAGAATAAGGCTAGTATAATCGCTCAAAATTATCAATATCCAAAAAACTACATAATTTCAAAAAGAAGAATGCAAAAGGATTTAGTTGATGAGTTGTTGTAGATAAGTGAAAGCAATTTAGGAAGACGATCGCCCTGATCGCCTTTTCTCTTCGCTTGAGATGGTGAATGTATTTCTACAGTTAGTCTAGGCAACAGAAAAACGCGAACGTGTTGCTAACACCGTATATTCGATCGAAAGAGTAATAGTTTAGAAGTGCTAAAATTGATACCCTTCTTTCTTTTTTTCTTCTTTCTCTTGATTTTCAGACTTCTCTTTTTCAATCTGCTTCGTTCTATCTTGCCGCAGACGTTCTAGTGTTTCTTTCGGTGTCTCGTTTTCGCCAAGGTTGATTTGTGTATTCAACTTACTTTGGTTACTAATCGTACTGCTATTGCCTCCAGTTGCCAGGAAATGGTCATAAGCCATTACCTTACCGCCCAATTCCACTTTTGCACGACGGTTACTTGAACCAATTCCCTGCTCTCGCTTCTCCTCGATCGACATGCTTTTCACTGTCTCTGGATCTACTGCTTTTCCTTCGGCATTGACTAAGGTTTCATCAACCATCTTGGCTCCACCTTCTTGTAGGTGATTTACAGTTTGATAAATATTTTCACTGGTTGGTCTGTAATGACCGCTCCTATCAGAAATTGCTGTAACAACCCCGTTCATTGCCTCAATCTCGCCTGCGGCGGCAACATCTTCTCCTGCTAAAAACGTAGAGTGATGAATATCTTCTTGAACTGTTTCATTCCGATTGAGAAATTTGTTCAACTTCTGACCAACTTTGCCTTTGGCAGATTTAGGCTGGTTAACAATCTTGCGCTCAACTTCTGGGTCAGCCGAGTAGATCTTCCCTTCAGGACTCTGAGCAAAGATATGGCGACCCTCCTTAGAGCCGCTAAATGCACCTCTGCCCGAACTACTCGTATCTAATGGTCGTGTTGTTGGCTGTTTAGTTTTTGGATCGAGAGTAGAAGTCATCAATAAGCCAGTCTCTGGATCTATTGATACCTCATGATTGGTTCGCTCAGTTTCTCCCCAATATTTCGTTCTTCTGGTATCAACCCCAGGTTGCTTAGTTTCTTGATTACGCCAGGTGCCCTCTTCCTTGTCTTCACCAATGTATTCTTTACCTTTTTCTTTGGTTAGCTCAGGCTTAAGGGGTCGTACATAACTTGGCTTCGCGATCGACATTGCTGGAGCATCTAATTGTGGAGATCCCATTTTCATCAGTTCTCCTGTTCGCTCATTTTTTTGTTTTTTCAAAAAATTATCATCTTGTTGCTGCTTCAGCTTTTGTTTCTGCCTTAAGGCTTCTTGCTGCTCATGTCTATCCCAAAAATTTTCTTCATCTTTTGGTGTGGGAACTTTGGCATTAGCCCATTTCTGCTGGGTGGAGATCTCATTTTGCTTTGCTTCGGCAATCTCTTCACTCTGCTCTGCCGAAAGCTCTCCTTTAACCCACGTCTGCTTTTTCTCAGCTTGATCATCTTTCATTGCCTGAATAGAGTTTCTAGGAATAGATAGGCTATTCACTAACGATTGAGTTGGAACATGAGTTTGTTGCAGAGGAGAATTTTGAGCTTTAGCGGCTTTTGCTCCTAGCTGATCGGCTTCTGCTTCCAAGGCTAGATCAACATTGATCGTTGCTTCAGAGCCTTGAGGCGCAGCAACTTTTCCACTACTTTGCTGGACTACATGAGTGAGTTCATGCCCTAGCAGTTGTTTTCCTTGAGGGCTGTTGGGGGCATAAGCTCCTTGTCTAAAGAAGATATCTTGCCCGGTAGTAAAAGCACGAGATTGAATGGAGCGATTGAGTTGATCGGCTTGGGGATTGGCGTGAATCCGAACATTGCCGAAGTCCGATTGCAAGGATTGCTCCATTGATTGGCGCGTATCTAAATCGAGGGGTGCGCCTTTGCCGCGTGCCTGCTCAATGGAAGCGGTTAAAGACATTCTGGAGAAGCTGTGCCCCAATCGTCTGGCGGTTTCGAGTTGGGTTTGCAGGTCAGGGGTTTCTGGCTGACTGGTTTCGGGTTGGGCTTGAATGATAAAGGGTCGCGATCGCACTTGATTTTGCACTGGAGCCGAAGTGGATTGCGGAACCTTTTTTTGATCGTGCGATAGCGAACCCATAATTCCCTCTACCTGTTAAGTTTGATGATTAATAACGCGATTTTTCCGGATGTCTATTTAGCTATAAGTTAAACCCAGCCCTTTACTTCAGCGTCGGTGAGTGGTTTTTCCAGCTTAATATATTCGCTACGGGTTGCCTGCAAAATGTGTTCCATCTTCACAGATTGCCCTACGGCAGCGGCTAGAAATGCAGCATTCAGAGCGATGTTGCGAATGTTGCCCCCTGCGACGCTGAGCTTTGCCAGTTTTGCTATGTCTAGCCCCTCAGTGGGGGTTTGAGCCGGAAATACTCGCCGCCAAATTTCGGCACGTTGGGCAGCATCCGGGAAAGGGAACTGAACGATAAACCGGATACGGCGCAGAAATGCTTGGTCGATCGCCCCCTTCAAGTTTGTCGTTAAAATTGCTAAGCCGCGATAGGCTTCCATCCGTTGCAGTAGATAGCTAACTTCCATGTTGGCATAGCGATCGTGGGAGTCTTTCACCTCCGATCGCTTGCCAAACAGCGCATCCGCTTCATCAAACAGCAAAATCACGCCGCCCACTTCTGCCGCATCAAACACGCGCCCCAAATTCTTTTCCGTTTCGCCAATATATTTACTGACCACCGCACTCAGGTCAATCCGATACAGATCAAGCTGAATTTCCTGCGCCAACACCTCTGCTGCCAGGGTTTTTCCCGTGCCGCTTCCTCCTGCAAACAGGGCGCTAATTCCCAATCCCCGCTTGCTTTTGCCGCCAAAACCCCATTGTTCATAGACTTGACTACGCTGCTTTAGTTGAATCGCCACATCGCGCAGCACTTGCCGTTCCTGCTCTGGCAACACGAGATCCTGCCATTCGACGCTAGAGTCCATTCGCTGCGCCATTTCATCCAACCGGGGACGCGCTTGCACTCGGCAGATATTCCACAGTTGGGCAGCGATCGCGGGAGTCGAATGATTTGACATCTGACTTTTCAACTTGAGGCTGGCGGCGTGGATGGCGGGTGGTGTGAAATTGAAGTGAGAAACTAAACCTTCAACGTGATCGTTTAGAGTGGGCGCGATTCCCGTAGGGATCGTTTCACGAATCGCGCTGAGAGCCGTTTGCCAAAGAATCCGCTGTTCGTTGGAGGTGGGGCTGGCAACATCAAACGTGAGGGTGGGGCGCTGCTTTTGCCGACGGCGGTTTTGGCTCAACAAAATGACGGGAACCCGAATGCTATCGATCCAGTGGGCGATCGCCCCTTGCTGTTTCTCATCCTGCGATCGCTCCTCCCATTCCAGCAGTAGCGCCGCGCCATTTAGCCGATGTTCTCGCTCCCATAGGCGTTTGATCAAAGCGAGACTGTTGAGATCGGTCGGCAGTAATTCAATCGCGATCGTGTGGGGCACCCAGTTGAGTTGGGCGCAGGTTGCTTGGGCGATCGCCTGTTGGCTTGCCAAATCATGACCACATAATTGCAACAGAGGCAATGAAGCGGCTTCTGACGCTGCGATCTGCCAGGACTGCATCATCTGCTCAACTACTTGTAGATGGGAGGGCACCAGTGACAGTGGGTCAGAGGGCACGGCACTCATGCCAACCAGTTGCTCATTAAGGTGGTCATTGCCCATTAAATAGTGCAGAATTTGTTCATCAATTCGCAGCGGGCTATGAGTTAGAGCATTGCCTTCCCCAATGTCAATTAGTCGCCAGTGCCGCAGGGGTGCATTCGGGGCGATCGCGCTCCAGTTGGGGTTCGGCAATGCTGCCAACGCCAAGCTAAACGTGGGGTAGGATCGCTGAGGGTTGCCTTGAGCAGCGGCACACAGGGGCGCAAAGTCTGCCTCTAGTTCCATTCCAGCACACAGCAGCAGCAAGTCGCGCTCGAAGGGGGAGAGATGGAAGAGGCGGCAGAGAGTGGCGAGTGGCGGGTGGCGGATGGCGGGTGTCGAGGGGTGGGGGTTAAGGGCGGCGTGGACTTGCAAGAGATAGCGGATGTGGGCGATCGCGTCGATCAAGTGAGAACCATGAGAATCGGCGGCATCTGGCTCTAACAGGGAGTTTGTCAGCATCATAACTTCTTCACTTGAGCAAAATACCGTTTCGTTGATTTCTTGAGTACTTGTAAGTAGATCGTAAAGATCGTGATGGATGTCAACAGATAGATCACCGCATAGGGAAGATCGAAAAGTAGCAAGATAACTGATGGAACGATGGTCGTTGTCAAGGAAAAAATTGCTACAAAAGCAGTAAATGTAATTCGATAACTCTCAATTAGCTTGCTTTCTTTTTCCAAGTTGAGATTGAAAACTCTTGAGTTATGCATCTCGTTTAGTTCACGCCGAATTTCTTCTTCATAGCCTTGAAGGTTATCGGCAAAAAAGATAATAAAAGACTGTTTAATTAAGTTCCAAAAACCAATGGTTGTAATGACGAGCAACAGGCTCAAAAAACCGATGAATAGCAACCCGCTATAATTGATTTTGGGATTTGCCAGGGCAATAAAATCCACTACTGGCTTCCATAGGGCGATCGTCGCCCCAATTACGCCCATTAACTTGAAGTCTTCAAAGGCGCTTTTAATATACTCTTCAGCTTGTTGATTGAGTCGGACGTACTCTTTATAAAGGTAGTCTAACCGTTGATGAGAATCCATAGCTTTATGTTCAACCAATGGTAGTGCGGAAACTATTGATTGGCAGTATCAACTATATTTTGCAAATATTGTTGGGCTTCTTTGGGCGGCAGTAAAACAACGTCTTGTTTAGACAAAATCTCATATTGCCCACCTCGAAACCCATGTCCAATAATCAAGCCTAATTGAACGGCACGATTTCCTAATTCATTCAACTGGTTAAAACTAATGTTTTCTAGTTCTTGGTTGAGTCGCTGTTCTTGAAGTTCATCGTCGTTCATAAGGAATTAGGGAGTAGGGAATAGGGAATAGGGAAAGATGGGGACTAATCAATTTGGACTTTTGGGCTGGAGTACCAGTTAAAGGTTGGGCTGTTTGGGTCAAGATCAATGCTGAGCAAACTTTCCGCACCGTCAACTTGCAGGCGGAGGAGATAAGCACCTGACTTGACAGTTTCAATGGGAATGGCGATCGCGTGGGTGTCGGCAGTGCGAGGCGTGGCTTCAAACTGGTAGCCCATGGGCTGAGCGATCGCCCACTCATTCATCACTAGCACGACCCGCTGTTTCATGCCAACCATCATATCGGTTTGAATCGTGAGGAGGGCAGACCGCAGATCATCGCCTTGCCCTTGAAGATTGGTTACCTGTATGTGTTGAATCGTCGGGCGTAACACGATTGGGATAGCGTTTGATTCCAGCACACAGAGCCGTTCGGGTAATGTTGGGGTGCGCTGACGGTGTATCACCTGCAACCCTTGCACACCTGCCCGTAAACTATCGATTGGAAACGCAGTTAGCGGCACAATAATTTGACTATCGCTGGTGTGGGTAGGAGTGGCTTCAAACCCGCCCAATCGCACTTGGGTAATGGAGTTTTGCAGTTGTTTACCGATAATTTGCAGGGTCGTGGTTGCCCCAATGGGTTCCAGTTTACCGAGTTCAGAACACACTTGCTCAACCACAGGCTGAGCCGGAAAGGGAAGAATGCTGCCAAAGTTGCGATCGCGCACGGGCAACGCTTTTTTCAAGGAGTCTTCTCCTTCAATCGTCACCATGGTCACTTTATAAGTCACAGACAGGCGATAGGGCGCTTGAAAAAAAGTAGACCACACTTTCGACAGATCATCGAGGCTGAGGTCAACTGGGGTAATAGTGACCTGCTGGATTTGATCTGCCAGATCCGAGTCTGCCAAAAAGCGGAAGCTGGAATCGCTGATCGTTTCCTGAATCACGTTGGGCAATAGAACTGGGCGATCGCTAAAAGTACGAATCACACTTCCTAATAATCGCTGTGGCTCCAGTTCAGTTTCATTCCCATAAAAGCTAATCATGTAATGCAGATCCAGCACTGCCTGCCGTTTCACGGGGGTGCCTTTCGTGCGATTCGATAGCGTATCGGTATTTTTCAGCGCGGCATTGCGAGACACTTGGTACAGAAATAGATTAATCCCCGTTTCGGGTGTGCCATTGCCAATCTGTCCGGGCGGCAACGTCGTCACCCGCATCCCGTCTACATCTTCCTGCACAAAGGCTTGCAGTATCCTTTGCAACGTTGCTGTCACGGTGGCGATCGCTAAATAATTACTCACGACACTTACTCAAATTACGCCCAGAGCCTTTTCCTGATCATCGCCTCAATCTATCCCACAACGCTCTGTGCTGTCAGGATTACAATCCAGTTTTTCAGGTTCTAGAGCCTAGTGTAAGTTGAATAGATTAAGGCTTAAAGCTGCATTTTCCATTCCTTGCGGGTGCAAAATAGCCAAATTTTTGCCCCTGAGTCTTAACTTAATCATCTGTAATACTTAAGCCTGTGGAAAAGCCCATCAATTGGTAGGCACACTGCGGTAAGGTGAAAAAAGTCATATCAAAAACACTTTAAATTTGCGCCATGTCTACAGTCGCAGCACCCACAGTTTCTAGTTCTACCCGCACGATTCGCATTGGTTCTCGTAAAAGCCAACTGGCGCTAGTGCAAACTTATTGGGTGAAAGATTGCCTCCAAGCCGCGTTTCCAGATATCACCTTTGAAGTGCAGACGATGAGTACTCAAGGTGACAAAATCTTGGATGTGGCGCTGGCAAAAATCGGTGATAAAGGATTGTTCACGAAAGAACTCGAAGTCGGCATGATCAACGGTGATATTGATTTTGCGGTTCATTCCCTGAAAGATTTGCCAACGAACTTGCCCGATGGTTTGATGTTGGGCTGTGTGACCGAACGAGAAAATCCTGCTGATGCGCTAGTGGTTCACGCGAAACATCAAGGGCTTCAGCTTGATACGTTGCCAGAAGGAGCGGTAATTGGCACCTCTTCGTTACGTCGGTTGGCACAATTGCGTCACCATTTTCCCCATCTTGCCTTTAAGGATGTGCGGGGCAACTTGAATACCCGTCTCGCCAAGCTAGATGCGGGTGAATATGATGGGCTGATTTTGGCGGTGGCTGGATTACAGCGTTTGGGCATGGGCGATCGCGTTCATCAGGCAATCCCCGCTAATATCTCGCTTCATGCGGTGGGTCAGGGTGCGTTGGGGATTGAGTGCCGCGTTGGGGATGACGACGTACTCACGGTGCTGAAAGCCTTGGAGCATTTGCCCACTGCCTATCGCTGCTATGCGGAACGGTCATTTTTGCGCGAACTAGAAGGCGGCTGTCAGGTTCCGATTGGCGTAAACACAGTGCTGGACGGTGATTCACTCACTCTGACAGGCATTGTGGCGAGCCTAGATGGTCAACGGCTGGTGCAAGATACGGTCACGGGAGCGGCGATCGATGCCGAACAACTGGGCATTCAGCTTGCCCAAAAGCTGCGTCAACAAGGTGCCCAAGCCATTTTGGATGAGATTATTTCCACCCTCGATCGCGACTAAAAAATATTGCTCCGTCGCATAGCATACATTCTCAGTTAGGAGCGTCCCACACTGGTTTATGATCACAGTGCGAACCTGAGTAAAGTTTGATTGGGTCGTCAATCGAGTAAGGGTAGACCGTTTAGGGGATGGAAACCAGCATGAGAATCCTGTTTGTTGCTGCCGAAGCTTCGCCACTTGCCAAAGTGGGTGGCATGGGTGATGTGGTGGGTGCGTTGCCCAAAGTTTTGAGAAAAATGGGGCACGATGTCCGGATTCTAATGCCCTATTACGGATTTATCTCTGAAAAGGTAAAAGTTCCCAAAGAACCAATTTGGGAAGGCAAAGTCATGTTTCAGGACGTCCAAATCTTTGAAACCAAACTGCCTAATTCCGATGTGCCAGTCTATTTGTTTGGGCATCCTGCGTTTGTGCCTCGGCGCGTGTATGGGGGCGAGGATGAAGCATGGCGGTTTACGCTGTTTGCCAATGGCGCGGCTGAGTTTGCTTGGAACTACGCTTGGCGACCTCAAATTATTCATTGCAATGACTGGCATACGGGCATGATCCCGGTTTGGATGCATGAAACTCCTGACATTTCCACCGTATTCACGATTCACAATTTGGCATATCAGGGACCTTGGCGCTGGTATTTGGAGCAAATAACCTGGTGTCCCTGGTATATGCAAGGACACAACACTATGGCGGCAGCGGTACAGTTTGCCGATCGCGTGACCACTGTGTCTCCCACCTACGCCCAGCAAATTCAAACGCCTGCCTATGGCGAACAGCTAGAAGGACTCATGTCTTTCGTCAGCGGCAAACTCTCTGGGATTGTTAATGGCATTGATGTGGCGTCTTACAATCCGGCAATGGATAAAAGTTTGACGCATACGTTCACTCCAGAGACGTTAGACAATCGCACTGCTAATAAAATTGCCCTGCAAGAAGAAGTGGGCTTAGAAATGAATTCGGGCGCATTTCTGATGGGGATGATCACCCGCCTGGTTGAACAAAAAGGGCTGGATCTGGTCATCCAAATTTTGGATCGCTTCATGGCATACAGCGATTCCCAAATGATTTTGCTAGGAACCGGCGATCGCTATTATGAAACCCAAATGTGGCAGCTAGCCTCTCGCTATCCCGGTCGCATGTCAGTTTATCTGTTGCATAACGATATTTTGGCGCGACGGATTTATGCAGGTTGCGATACCTTCCTCATGCCTTCCCGCTTTGAACCCTGTGGCATTAGCCAAATGCTGGCAATGCGCTATGGCTGCGTTCCAGTGGTGCGCCGCACGGGTGGGTTAGTAGACACCGTGCAGCATCATGAGCCGATGAATCAAACGGGCACGGGCTATTGCTTCGATCGCTATGAGCCGTTGGACTTATACACCTGCCTCGTGAGAGCGTGGGAAGGGTTCCAATATAAAAAAGAGTGGCGCGAGTTACAGCAGCGCGGCATGGGGCAAGACTTTAGCTGGGATAAATCGGCGGTTCAATACATCGATCTCTATCGCGGGATGGTAGGTGTCGCAGCCGCTGAGCCAGATCTGACGATTGCTGCTCAACCAGAACCAGAAATCCCGCCCAAGAAGGCGCTTGTCTCTTAAAAATGGTTCCTGTGTTAGCAGCAATGCCCTTGCCCCAAAGCCATTTTGCCTGTTGGCGCTGTATGGCAATAGGTGTCCAAGATCGACGATCGCCTCTCCCCGCTTCTCTTTCTCTGCCAATTCTAAGTTTAACGTCAGTGATTCTTCAGCAAATTATCAATCCGCTTAAAAGAGGCTATCCAATAACTCATCTCGGCTCATACCAGTATGGTCTGCGACATCCTTCAAAATTGCATTTAGAGTGCCGATTTTGAGTGGGCTGTGGTTTGGGATGGTGATGGGGTGTTCTCCTTGCTGTTGAGTTGTTAAGCGAATATGGCTACCCGTTTGACGGATGATCTCGTAGCCAAATTTGCTGAGGGCTTTAGCAAGTTGGTTGCCATCTAGATCTCGTGGGAGTTTCACGAGGCGATCACCTCATCTCGAACAAAATGGAGACGAATTAATTTAGGGCGATCGCGGTCTTCAAAATGGCATTTAACCGCATCGCGGATGAAGTCGCGTAGAGATTCTAGGGTATCGGCTTGAGTAAAAATCGATTCGCCGATCGCACGGGCAAGGTAGCCACCTTCAGGGTCTTCTTCAATCAGAAAGATGATTTCGTCCATGCTCAATAATTTCTTTAGAAAATGAAGGTGATACTTTATTGTGGTGCCCAAGCACCCACGATCGCCTCTCCCCGCTGTTCTTTCTCTGCCAATTCTAAGTTTAACGTCAGTAACTTTTCGAGCAGGTCATCGTTGGGGTTGAAGCCGTAAGCTTGCAGCACGAGGGTGTCGAGTTGGGCGTGGAGTTTAAACAGTTGGCTGGTGGGTTCGTGGAAATATTCGTTATAAAGTTTGGTGATGCCCCACTGTTTGCGTTCCATTTGCTGCGATCGGTAGTCGTGCAGTTCTTGGGCGGTGGTGCGGATTTGGTGAATAAGACCCTCATCCCCAGCCCTGCTTCGCACGACCTGTGGTCTACTCCCTGGGGGAGAAGGGATCCGGATTGTCTTGTTCCCCTCGCCCGTTGGGAGAGGGGCTAGGGGTGAGGGCATTTGGGGAAAGGGGAAGGTTTCAAAACAGGTGTTGTGAGTGTAAGCTGTTCGATCTTCAAGAGTAGATTTTTGGGCGTGCATCCAGGTGCGATGAACGTTGGATGTGAGGATGCCGAAAACATAGAAGTCATCGGAGGCAACTGCTTTGGTTTTATTGCCGGGTAGCCAATCTAAAGGACAAGGAACGAAGATTGCCCACTTTGAAACTTCTGGAACTGCGAAATAGCGGGATAAGGAATCAAGAGTCCTTCTCATCTTCGGAGCGTTTTCGCCAAATTTCCACCAATTGACTTTTCTTACTTCTCGACGATTTTGATCTCTTTCAGGCTTGACAGTTTCCTTAACGTGCTTGAAAGGCAAAACATAATCGCCGGAATCTTCAACTGTTAGATCAAAGAAATCAATCACCCATCGATCAGGTTTTCCATTGACTTCTTTTGCCAAATTTCCGCCCATTGAAAAGGGCTTAAGAACCTTCTTGTTGTGTGGATCGATTTTGATCCAAGCTAAAACTTGTTCTTCAGTAATCAAGAAGCCTTTTCCAAGTGGAATTACACCTTGAAAACATTGGTTGAGATTAGCTTTCAGGCGAACGGCTTGCGAAACATCAATGGTCGATTTCAACGACGAGTTGATGTAGGAGACGGGTTGATTGTCGAGGTAGCAAAGCATGGTTGGTGTGTTTGTGGATTTGCCCTCATCCCCAACCCTTCTCCCTAGGGGAGAAGGGAGCCGGATTGTCTTGTCCCCCTCTCTGTCAGGGAGAGGGGCTAGGGGTGAGGGTTCCAAGATTACCGCGATCGCCCCTAAAACCTGAGCGATGTCATCTATCACTTCATTATTCCTAAACCGCAAAACGGTGAAGCCATTTGCTTGCATCCACTGGTCGCGATCGGCATCTTCAACTTGGCGCGACTCATGAATACGACCATCTAACTCAATGACCAAACGAGCCTTGTGGCAGTAAAAATCCGCGATGTATTGACTCAGGTTATGCTGCCTACGGAATTTGGCATCTAAGAGACGGCGATCGCGCAAACATTCCCATAGAATCTGTTCTGCTGGCGTTTGATTCTGCCGTAATTCCTGCGCTCGCTCTAAAAGTGCTCGTGGAATTTGTCTTGTTCTCCCTGCTAAGTCCGAAATATCTTTATCCCAATGCCCCTTATCCCGATCTCCCTCATCCCCAACCCTTCTCCCTAGGGGAGAAGGGAGCCGGATTGTCTTGTCCCCCTCTTCTTTCTTGTCCCCCTCTCCAGTAGGGAGAGGGGCTAGGGGTGAGGGTTCTTTAACCCAATTCACAATACTCACATGCACATTCGCCTCACCCGACCACACTTGGGTCGAAACTGCATCATGGATCACACCGCCGTTTTGCACTACATAATCCAACGCGGCAATTCGGCTTTTACCCTGACTAATGGAATTTGTGCCGACTAATCCGACCCGACCGTTCTCGCCAATTTGATCATGGGCTAACCGAAACCAATAGGCACAGAAATCGACGGAATCTTTGACATCAGGGAAACGGGAAAAGACGCGATCGATGTAGTCATCGCCCAGATTCATCCGTAAATGTTTGCCACCCAAAAAAGGGGGATTGCCAATAATCGCGTCTGCCTGCACCCACTCGGTAAACAGGGCATCCTGGCAAACAATATTGGCATCGAGCGTATCCAATGGCAGAGCGGGCTGATCATGAATATCGCAGAGGTCGATCGCGACTTTTCGGGCAATCATCAGCGTCACCCGCGCCAACTCCACCGCAAACGCATTGGTATCCATGCCGTAAAACTGCTGCGGGGTTACAAAGCCAATGCTCATTTGTCCTTGCCCCCGCTCCGAGGTGCGACGCGCATCTAGCTTGTCTTGCAGCACCCGCTCCAGCCGTTTTAGCTCCAGATATGCCATGTAGAGGAAATTGCCCGACCCACAGGCAGGATCAAGCACCTTGTAGTTACGCAACTCGGTTTGCAAGGTGGAGAGTTCCGCTAGGGTCGTCGCCTGCTCGATCTTGGCTTCCCAATAGCGCGTAATCGTCGGGCGCACAATCTTGAGAATGTCTTCCTCTGAGGTGAAATGGATACCGTGGGCGTGGCGTTCTTTGCTGTCACTTTTGCCGATCGCCGACTCAAAAATGTTGCCAAAAATCGATGGGCGCACGGCTTTCCAATCTTGGGAGGCAGCGGCTTCCAGCAGTTCCAGTTCTTTTTGGGTGAGTTCCAGGGGCTGCACTTGTTTGAACAAGCCGCCGTTGAAATAGTCCACGCCCTGATAGCGTCCTGCGGGTGTGATTCCGGGTCGGTTCATTTCCTGAAACAAGTTGCCCAACAGATCGTAGGTGTTCGAGGATTTGCCCTGACGCGATCGCTCCAAACACTCGCGCACGATGCCAATAAACAGGTCATCCGGCAAGAGTTGGCGATCTTCCGCAAACATCGCCAAGACGCACTGCAACACAAACCGCTGGGCAACTTTGGGATCGACCGCATCCCGCGATCGAGTAATCAGCAGCGTCAACAATTCGCCCATGCGTCCGGCGGCTTTTTCCGTCACCGACACCAGATTGTTGTTGAAGATGGGCGCACGATCCAACTCTGGATTCATGAAGCTGAATGCCCCCGCGCGATCGGGCAATCGCTCTAAGCTGACCTTCTCGATTGGTTCTTCTGACTGCTTGCGAAAGTCGTAAATCCAAAACTCGTCAAAGTTGCACAGCATCACATAGCTGGGGCATTGCAACTGCATCCAGTAGGTGACGGCTTGGGCGTAGTGCTTGTTCAGGTCTTCGCCCCGCTTCTTCATCTCAATCAGCAGATGGGGCTTCCACGCAAGATCGGCAAAACCCGTATTGCCTTTTTTGCTGCCCTTTTTTACCCGTTCTTCTAGGGTTGCCCCGGCTTCGATCGCCCCTTCATGCCCAAATGCCTGAAAGAAGCGATCCAAAAAGGGTTGCGATTCGCCTTTTTCATCGCCTTTGAGATGCTGGCAATACTGGACAAATTTTTGTAGGCTGGCGGGGGTGGATGTCATAGAGGGCTTGTAGCGGGGGATTCATGCTCAGTGTTCCCACCTTAGCCTCCAGCCTACTGCCTTCAACTTAATTATGGAGCAAACGCAGTGCTGCTCGGTTGACTCAGGTAGGTATAGACAATTCGAGAAGCATCTTGAATGAAATCCCTGGCTCTAGGATCGTTATAAGCGCTTTCCACTAACATCGCCGCTAGATAGCGTTTGCCAGTGGGCATTTGGATAATGCCTGCGTCGCCCAAAAGAAACCCAATGTCGCCTGTTTTATGGGCGATCGTTGCGCCCCGTCCCAATCCAACGGGTAACAAAGTGCGATTACGAACCCGCTGCAAAATATCGATCGCTTGGCTCTGGCTGCGGGAGGATAGCAGTTGTTGTTTATCGAGCATGGCAAGCAGTTGAACCAGTTCTCTAGCGGTCGTTGTGTTTGTCCCTTTCAAATCGGGCAACATCTTTCGCATCACCGTTTTTTCTAAGCCCCAACTCCGAAATCGTGCATTGAGTACCTGAATGCCACCCATCCGCTTGATAATCATATTGGTTGCCGTATTATCACTAGTGACAATCATTTTGGTGGCAGTATCCAACAGGCTAAATTTCGTTCCTGGCGGTAGATCTTGAATTTCTCCAGAGCCGCCCACAATCACATCCCTAGTCATGGTTAAGGTTTCGTTCAGGCGAATGTTTCCGGCATCCACTTCTTGAAACAAGGCAATCAAAATCGGTAGCTTAATCACGCTAGCCGTGGAATATACCTTATCTCCATTGACCTCCGCATAGTTACCCGTTTCCATATCCATAAAAAACATGCCCGGTTTCAGCGAGGCATAGTTACCCGATCGCAAGCTTGCCAATCGTTGTTGGAGCCAATTGAGCGATCGCCCTGCGGGAAGTAGCCCGTTCATATCAGGGGTTGCTCCGGCACGGGGCACAGTTTGCATCACCGTCAGTTGGGGAAGGGGCGCGATCGCTGGCTGGGAGACACCCGTGGTTTGAGTCGGAACCACAACAGTTTTGCTGGCAGCATCCAAGCGCGGTGTAGGCAACTGCACCGACCAGCGATTAGCGGATTGCCCCCGCACTTTCACTTGGGCTGGATCTAGCCCATAGCCCGGAGCTAGTTCAATCACTAAACGGGTCGTTCGCGCATCAAACTGACCGATTCGCAATGTCTGAACCGTTCCGCTAAAAGATTCGCTCACCTTGGGGCGCTTCAACGTTGCCCCCGGCAGATCAATCACTAGACGTGTGGGATTAGAAATTAGCTGGGCGATCGGCTGAACGCCTTCCTCCGTAGAAAACTCTAGCCGATTTTGGCGAACATCAAAGCGCCAAGATTGCAGGCTGTTTGCTTGAACGGAACTGGGCAACACGAACAGAAAACCAGCAAGACTAGACAAAAACCAGGGAAGCTTAGAAGAGCGCATAAGCAGGGTTAGAAGGGGTTACAAAAGAGTATGCCGGATTCAACACGAACATCCCTACAAAGTAAGGCAGTTCACCGTAAAACAGTTCACCACAAGGCAGTTCACCACAAGGCAGTTCACCTAATGCGATCGCGGCAACTATAACCTTGCGATCGCGGCAACTATAACCTGCCTACCAGTCGCTTTTCGCCCATGATTTGTTCCAATCTGGATAAAGCTATCACCAGAACGATTCCCGTGAACACACGGTTTTAATTAGCACAGCCCCCATTTACGTTGAGTAATGGGACTTTAGCGTAGATGAATGAGTAATTTTTAGCACTCACCTAAGCAATAAGGTTTAACCTCTATCCATAGATAGGCATAACTTATACAACATCTTGCTATACTGAGTTATAAATAGAACATATGCTTCCGTAAGACTTCCCTAGCGACTCATCACTTGACTGATTAAAGCCCATTAAAAATAAATTCATTCAGCCTATGAAGATAACGCATTTCTGCTTAGCAACCTTATAGGACATCAGCCCGTGAACGCTTCAAGATCAACTAAACCAATTACGTTTGCCCAAAAGTAGGATCTGAATGGCATAATGCATGTTTTACCTCAGATGCATCGCCTTCGGCTGCTACTCTCTAGCATATTCGGTTTTTCTTAATACCTTTCAGAAAAAGAAAGAATAGATCGTGTAGATACCGAAAGTATCAGTATATTTGGTCACCAGCTTTTTTATTGCTGATAAAGTTTGTGCCCATTTTTTGTCTCTAAGTGTGCTTGCCGCCTACGAGATTCGATACGTTGTTGAAATCACGACCTGCATTGTCAGATTGGGCTACTAATATCGATGGATGCGTCAATTCTGTTAGTTGGAGGTGATGGCTTTCTAGCAACACTTCTAGACCGACTCCACAATTTGCTGAATTGTACTGTAGAAGTTGCGTCTCGTCCTAGTGAAGCAGTGCCGCTTATTCAAGCGCAACAACCTGACTTGATTATTGTGCAAGCCAACCAACCCGGCAGCCTTGAGCTTTGTTATGAGATTAAAGGGCAGGCAAAACTTGCGTGGATTTATTGCCTCTTGTTAGAAATTCCGTCTCAAATGTTGGAACCTGACCTGCGCCGAACCTGGGAGATGGAAGCCCGGACTGAGGCTTTGGAAGGCGGAGGCGATGGCTATCTATGGTTGCCCCAAAAGGATGCTCAAGGGGAGGAGTTAAAGCCGGATGAAATCGCCAAGCAAGATCGCTTATTGCGATCGCAAATTTTAGCAGGGGTACGGGCTGTCAAAACCCATCGCGAGTTGATGCGAACCAACGACATTTTGTCTGCGATCGCCCTGTCCGATCCGCTCACCGAACTGAATAATCGTCGGGCACTGGATTGGGAATTGCCCCGACAAATTCAGAATGCTCAAACGCGCTCAGAATCACTTAGCCTGGTCATGCTCGATATAGACTACTTCAAACGCATCAATGATACCTACGGTCATCCAATTGGCGATCGCGCACTACAATTGGTTTCTAGCCGTTTGCGTCACAATCTCAGATTTCGCGATACCCTGTTTCGCTATGGCGGCGAAGAATTTGTAATTATCCTCAGCAACACCGATGAAAGCGAAGCCGATTTGGTTGCTCGTCGCCTATGTCGCTTAATTGGCGAACAACCTTTTATGATTGACGAAGGACTCGACCTGACAATCACCATCAGTGCTGGAACTGCCACGCTGAGAAGCACAGATGATGGACGAGGCGGAAGTTTACTCAAACGGGCAGACCAAAACCTATTGAAAGCCAAATCTACAGGACGAAATCGAGTGGTTAGCAGCGTAGAAGTAACTACAGAAGAGAGTTAGGAGTGTGGAGTTGGAAAACTTTTACCTTTTGCCTTTTACCTTTCAACTAATCGACTGCTGAATTTGGATGCCACGTTTTTGTAGGGTTTGGTTAAATAAATCAGTTGGCAGGGCTTGTTCTACGACCCATACGCCGGGTTTATGGAGTTGCTTAGATAGCAGCAATTCGGCAAGGCTGCCAGTGCCACATCCGGCAGCGATCGCGGTGTTGGGGTGGGTCAGGGTGGAGCAAACCTGAGTAGCTTTGCCGTCTTTTGTTCCTGTGACTTCAGAGCGGATGGCAACACCAATGCCGCTAAAGTTATCGGTCACATCGGTCATGAAGTGGCTCACCCGGGACAAAAATTCAATCACGAGAGTTTGTTTGAGCAGCCAAGGATGCCACCAACGGGCAACGCTCCAGGTGAGATGATTATAAAAATCGGGGATGGTGCCAAACTTGGTGATGACGGTTTTGACGGGAAAGGTGCTTGATAGGGTGAAAGTTTCGGGCATGTCAAACCAGTAAACACCCGTGCGCCCATAGGGAGCAGGAAATTCAATCGTTTCGCGATCGCTGTAGGGTTTCACGGTTTTCCAAGCACCATCGATCCAAGCTTGAAACGGCTTTTGTAATCCTAAAAAGGTGGTTCGCATCACTGTTACGCCAGCCCCGCCTGATCCAGCAACCCCATAGCTCAGGTGAATCGTCTCTGCTTCGTCCAACTGCTCCACGTCTTGCCGCACCATGCTGTTTGAGATGCCGGGAAAAATACCTGTGTTAACGATCGCCGTAATTCCTGCGGCTTCTGCGGCGGCGCTACAACTCATTACCTTACGGGTAAACGAGGGATGATCGCTAACATCCAGATAATTCACGCCGTGATCGATGCAGATTTCTAGCACTTGCGTATCGCGGTAGTGAAACGGTCCGGCGCAGTGAATCACCAAATCGGCTTGCGCGATCGCGTGAGTTAATCCCGCGAGATCGCCCAAATCTAGCAGCAAGAATCGCCCCCGTGCTCCCAAGCGATCGCAGACTTTTTTGCCTAGGGCAGCATTGCGCCCCGCAATCACAATCCCTGCCTGCGTGAAGGTGAGCAGATCCGCCGCAACGCTGCTGCCGATCCGTCCACTGCCCCCCAAAATTAAAACCTGTGCGCTCATATCATCCCATCAGGTGTTTAGCGGCTGACTCTAAAGAACTTTTTGCGTCTCTAAAGGCTTGGGCGATCGGCTGCTGTGTATGCAAAAACACCCGCGCACAGTTGCGTCCCGGCATTCCCGAAATCGAACCCCCCGGATGAGTACCTGCGCCCGTTAGGTATAGCCCGTCGATGGGAGTTTTGTAATTCGCAATTTCTGGCAAGGGACGGAAAAATACCATTTGTTCCAGGGTCATATCAATGTGATAGTAGTTTCCCTTAAGGGTTCCCAAGCGATCGCCCAGTTCGGCAGGACTTTCGACGCGACGGGCAATCGTTGCCGTTTTCACATTGGGGGCATACTCCGCCAGTTTATCAATCACGCGATCGGCAACCTGATGTTTCAAAGTGTCTGTCCAGCCGGTGCCGCGATCGCCCGTTCCTTCCAAGCCAGCAATAGTGTAGGGCGCAAAAAATTCAATCCACACCGTGTGCATTCCAGCAGGAGCCATAGTCGGGTCAAGCGTCGTGGGCTGCACCACATACAGCGACGGATCGGCATCGGGAATTCGCCCCATTGCCGGATCGCTGTGGGCAATCTCCACGTGGCGCATGGAATCCGCAATCAGCACCGAGCCAATCAAATATTCATCTTGATGGTTATAGCGCTCAAACTTAAGCGGCTCCGACATAGCCAGATCGACTTTCAAAATAGTCTCGTTGTTGTTGACGATGCGCCGTTCCAGCCGTTCCCCTAGGTTCGGATCAGCCGCATCCACATCACTGCGATCGATCAGTGAAAATAACCGCTGGGCATCGATATTAGAGATTACGCCCTTTTCCGCCCGATATTCTTGTCCGGTAGTCGTCCGCACCCCGATCGCCCGTCCATTGTCTACTAACACCTGCTTCACACTCTGCTCGGTCAAAATTTCGCCACCTAACGCCTGCACCAATTTGACCAATGCTTCAGTTAAGGCACCCGTTCCCCCTTTGGGTCTTGCCATCCCCGGATTGTGCCGTAGCGCCATCATAATCGTGCCGATGCCTAGGTTTTTTTGGGAGGGAGGCACGCCCATTTCGGCAGCTAGACGGGCAAGCGGAGCCTTCAAAAATTCGGAGTCGAACCATTCATTGAGCAAATCTTCAGCGCTCGACAGCATGGTTCGCACAAAGTCCAAAGCTTTGTGGGTCGAACCCACTACGGATAGTAAATCTTTGATCTTGCCCGGATCATAGTTGCCAGCAATATTAATTAGCGATCGCGGCGGCGCATTGAACATGGGAGTCATGGCATGGATTACCCGCTGCCAATATTCGGTAAACTCAGCATATTTACGAGCATCACGCGGACTGTAGCGCGCAATCTCTGCACAGGTTTTTTCCAGCGATCGATGCCCTAAAAAGTATTTACCGTCGGGATGGGGACAAAACACGACGGGATCACAAAATAAATACTCCAATCCATATTTGGTTAGCTCCAACTCTTCCACGACAGGCGCTAGATGAATAAATTCGTGGTCGATCGCGCACAGATTAAACTTAAATCCAGGAGCCTCTTTTGGCATAGCTTCCTCAGTGGTTGCGGCTCCTCCAGGAACTGAACGCCGTTCCAATAGCAACACCTTATAGCCTGCCTTCAAAAGATAGGCAGCACAAACCAAGCCATTGTGACCCGCCCCGATCACCAACACATCATAGGTTTGCTTCGTTGACTGCATTAAAACCCGCCCTAAATAAAATTCGACTGATAAATTAGTGCTGAAATATCTGTGTGCCAAGCAATGGAGTGGCTAGGGCAAATCCCAGCAATTAAGCCATCTATGGAACACTTTACAAATAATTTACCTAGAGTATTCACCCCAGAGGCATAAAAAGCAAATTTTGAGCGTTAGCTTTAATAGCGATCCATACTGTTTTTTATCAATGAGGCAACATGTCCGTTATTCAGCAGTCTAAATATCTGGGTATCCGTTATGGCAGTACAAGGAAAGGTCAAGACAACAACCGTCCATTATTCTTTATTGCCTTATGTGTCCTAACCTATTCATCCGTTGCTATGGGTCTACGGGCATTTTTGGCAAAAAGGCTTGTTGGTTCAGTCGTTTGGGTGGAGAGAGCAAATTTATTTCAAAAGTTGATTTTTGTAGAGTCGTGCGAAACTAAGGCAACTAGGGCACTCTAATAAGAGAAGAACAGGGTTATCTATTGAGTCGGAGTGTAAATCATTTGAACTCTTGTCCAATCTAAGTTAGTCTAATCCTGCTTTCTATCGTCATCTTGGCGATCGCTCATACAGAGTTTCTAAGGTAAAAATAGGCACCTAGGAAAGCAAATAGAGTTGTTGGTTTTCGCGTTGACCATTTTACTTTGATTATCTTTAAGTCTGGTTTCCTGTGTTTCCTGTATTAATCTTTCGCAGCTTGAAATTGTTTGCCGGTGATGACCCTCATGGAAGACGAGATCCTGACAGCAGACCTCAAGGGGCACCGCACGTTAGCAACCGTGGTGTTTACGGATTGCGTCGGCTTTAGTGCCAGGATGTCGGTGGATGAAGAGCATACTCTAGACCTAATCCGGCGTGATTTGGCGCTGATGACGCGACTCTGTGAGCAGTTTGAAGGACGAGTTTTAAAGACTACAGGCGATGGGCTGCTGATGTGTTTTTCTAGTGCGGTTAAAGCAGTAGAATGTGCGATCGCGACCCAGCAGGCAATCAGGGCAACTGCCATTATTCTGCCGCCCAAAGATTTCTTGATGCACCGGATTGGCATTCATCTCGCCGATATGTACATCACTGAAACCGATGTTATGGGCAACGGGGTGAATATTGCAGCCCGGTTACAAACTGAAGCTGACCCCGGCGGCATTTGTATTTCTCAAACCGTGTATGACGTAGCGAAGCACGGGCTACAGTTGGAGACTCAGTATTTGGGACCGCGTGAACTCAAAAATATTCGCGAGGTGGTGCCTGCCTACAGAATTCTGGTTACCCCAGAAGATGCGATCGAAGATCCCTACGACGATGCGGCGAAAAAGCTCGCCCAAAGCCCTAACTTGACGCGGATCAAAAAACTGCTTTTTTACGTTTGCAAAAATCGTTGGGAAACTGACACGATTAAGCTCGATGCCATTCACCTGAAAGGGTTATTTCAAGAGTTTTTAGGGCTTGCGTCTAACGTCGAGCAATTAAGCCATCGGCTAGAAACCGCGATTAGAACCCTGAGTAAACAAACTGAATATGCACTTGTTGCTAAAGAATTGTTAAGTGAGGCAAATCGATTCTATTACCCAACTCAACCGAATCAGGGAGCATCGTCTCCGGCTGAGGTTGCCACCGATCAAACCAGGCTTCTGTTTGCGCCCGTTGCAGCACTGCCTCAGCGTAGCGCAATGGAGCCGATTTATCAGCAAGTTGCCCGCAGCATCGATCGCAGCACTGATCCTATCCGACTGAAAAAGCTGCTTTTTTACATATGCCGCCGCCAATGGGAAAGTGACCTAACTCGGCTGACCCAAGTTGATACCGCCCTTTTAGTGCAAGAGATTCACAGTGTGACAGTAGACGGAAACCAACTCAGTGAAACCCTCGCGCAGTTTGTGCAAACGTTGAATAAATCGGCAGAGTATGAAGTGGTTGGCAAGGGCTTAATCACTCACTTTCTACCGCTCTATCCTGAGCTTCAAGCCTCTATTCTTGAAAGCAGCCAAGCATCGGCAACTCAATCCATTGCAAATCCAGACAATTTTTCGTACCGCGATGTGGCTAACCAGATTGAGCAAAGCGCCTACATCCTTCGCTTTAAGAAGCTGATTATTTATGTTTGTAAAAATCAATGGATTAGCGATTCTAGTCAACTAGGAGCATTTGATACGGCAATTCTGCTGAAGGAATTACATACGCTAGCCCCCACTCTTCAACGCCTACAAACAGCGTTAGAGGCAGTAGTGAAAACGCTCAGTAAGCAGGCAGAGTATACACTGGTTGCCAAAGAATTGATTCATGATTTGGGTTTGATGTATGCAGAATCAGCCGTTCTAGAGCGATCGCCTGCCTCTCCGCAGTCAACCCCTACCGCAGTTGCCCAGGAAGTTCCTGTTTCTGCCAATTCAGACCCGCCTACAAAATCTGTTGCTCGTCTGTTTGATGTGCGATTGGGGATCTTGAAATATACCAATCCACTTCGAGCAAAAATTCTAGTTTTTTCCACACTCCATTCTGACTTTACGTTTAGCCAAGAAGACTGGCGCACGCTAAAAATGTATGAGTTGGATGGGTTGCTGCGAGAGTTGGTGCAAAATTTTCAAACCTACACCGATTTAGAAGCTGTGTTATATAGCACCGCCCGACGGCTCCCTGAACCAGAGGAAGGAGTGCAAGCTGCCGATACGATTATTAAATGTGTACGAACTTTGTATTTACACGGTAGTCCTGCTTCTATTTTTGGGAATGCTGAACAAGCAACCCGAATTACTCTAGACGATTTTGAGGAATCTACCCAAGGCTCAACGATGCCCGAAGCAGAGTTTGAACAAACTCAACAGTTGACTCCACCTGGGCGATCGCCCGACGTTTCCGAAGCGTGGACTAACTCCACTCGGTTACGGTCAGTTGCCGATGATCACTCGGCAAAAACGGGCATCTTTAATGCCCAGGAGTAGTAGTTCTTGTCCATCTGCTGCCACACTGGATTACAAAAGGATAAACCCGGTTGATTTCCATGGATGCCAGTGAGTTACTACAGCGCTATGATTCCGGTACTACAGACTTTCAAGGAGAAAATCTATGCGGTGTAGATTTGGATAGTGCCGATCTCATTGGAGTCAATTTCACAGACTGTGACCTGCGAGGAGCCAGTTTTGTGTTGGCATATCTCAATCGGGCGAACCTCAGCCGCGCTGATTTATCGGGGGCACGCTTGTGTGGAGCCAACTTGAGTCAAGCAGATTTGCTCTCAACCAACTTGCGGGATACCGATTTGCACGGCGCGATTCTCTATGCTGCTGATTTGCGCGGAGCCGATATTGCTCTAGCAAATTTGTTGGATGCCAACTTAATTAGTGCGGATTTACGCAACGTAAACTTAAGCGGCGCAAATTTGCGGGGTGCGTGTCTGCGGGGGGCAAATCTCCGCTATGAGAAGCGCTGCTATGAAGGCGCAAATCTGCGGGGTGCAGACCTCCGCAATGCCGATCTGCGTGGCGCAAATTTGACGGGTGCAGACTTGAGCAAAGCTGATTTGAGTGAGGCAAACTTGAGCGAGGCAAGTTTACGGGAGGTAAATTTAACGGGTGCCATTTTGGATGGTGCGGAGCTAAAAGGCACCTTTTTGACAGATGCCATTCTGGTTGCAACGAGTTTTCGACAAGCAGTGTTGGTGAATGCCAAGTTAGAACGGGTAGACCTGACTGAATCGGATCTGACGGGATGCAACTTAAATGATGCCAATCTAACAGCGGCAATCTTGGCGAAGGTGAAATGCGCTCAAGCCACCATGCAGCGATCGCGTTTCAACCGAGCCGATCTCAGCCGTGCCGATCTGCGCGGGGTCAATCTTAGGGAAACGACGTTTATTGAAGCCTATTTGGGTAGAGCCGATTTGCGGGGGGCAAACCTGACGGATGCAAATTTGGCAAAAGCGGAACTGAGTAGCGCTAACCTAACGGGGGCTATTTTACGCAGAGCAACAATGCCGGATGGATCAAGTCACGAATGACGAATGATTGAGAGAGGAAAACTATCTCTTGGGTTTGCCGCTACACAGTTCATCCCCAAGTCCAGTAATGCTGAAAATGCTTTCTAGTCGATCGCACAACACAGGTCTAGCCGTCTTGTTGTACACTGCATCAAGCGCAAACTTTCGCAAACTTTATGATTATTTGATGCTCACAACGCAACAGCATAACTTATTATCTACCCCCACTGGGGCGCTTCAAGTGTCTAGAAAGCCGCTCTGGTTGGACGATCGCAAGGGCAATCCGTCTAACCCAAAGCCTTTGTATCCAGTCCTGTTCTCGTTGGTGGTGCCGACCTACAACGAAGGCAGTAATATTCATGCGATCGTGCAGCGACTCAGCCAGCTTTTAGATGCCGCTTTGCCCAATGCCTATGAGCTAATCATTGTGGATGATGATAGCCCTGACCAGACCTGGGAGCAGGCAGAATCGCTAATTGCAGAGTATCCCAATTTACGAGTGATGCGTCGTCAGCACGAGCGCGGTTTGTCTACGGCGGTGATTCGGGGATGGCAAGCTGCCCAGGGCGAGATTTTGGGCGTAATCGATGGGGATTTGCAACATCCGCCTGAAGCGTTAATGCAACTGCTGGCGGCAATGGAGCAGGGAGCGGATCTTGCGGTGGCGAGTCGGCATGTGGATGGGGGCGGGGTGAGTAGCTGGAGCGCTAGCCGACGGTTTTTGTCTCGTGGGGCGCAACTGCTGGGGTTAGTGTTATTGCCACAGGTGGTCAGTCGGGTTTCTGATCCGATGAGTGGCTATTTTTTGGTGCGGCGGGGCGCGATCGCGGGAGAAGTGCTTGATCCCGTGGGGTACAAAATTTTGATTGAGGTGTTGGGGCGGGGCGCGATCGCGGAAATTGCCGAAGTGGGCTATGTGTTTCAAGAGCGGGAAGCGGGCGAAAGCAAGGTCACCTGGAAACAGTACTTTGATTATTTACAGCATTTGCTCAGGTTGCGAATTTCTTCGGGTCGGCTGGGTCGGCTGGGTCGTAAGCTTAATTTCCCAGTGGCGCGCTTCCTCAAGTTTGGGGTGGTTGGGCTGAGTGGCTTAGCGGTAGACATGACGGCTTTCTACCTGCTATTTAGCGTGTTTAGTTTCGGGCTAACTCGCAGCGCGATTGTTGCAGCAGAACTGGCGATTTTCAATAACTTTATTTGGAACGATCGCTGGACTTTTGGTGATCTCTCTCAACAGCAGCCGCAGAAACGCTTGGTGATTAAGCGATTTCTAAAATTCAATATTATTTGCACCATGGGGCTGATTTTGAATGTGCTGCTGCTGAACCTATTTGTCAATTGGCTGAACGTTAATCCTTATGTCGGAAAACTGATGGCGATCGCCGTTGTCACCCTCTGGAACTTTTGGATCAACCTCAAATTAAGCTGGCGCGTCACTCAGGTGAAATAGATTTAGCGAAATAGATTTAGCGGGATTTCATATCTGAAATAGCGTTTCTTGCCATGGACGCGATCGCTTGATCGGTTGCTTTGGGCAGGTGATAGTACTTGCCTCCAGCATTTTTTGCCAGTTCTTTCGCGAACCCGGTGGAAATAAACTTGTTTTCCGTGTCGATTACGAGTAGCTGAAACCCGATCGCCCGAATTTTTCCCGCAATATCCAGCAATTCTGCTTTGATGTCGGGTTTTTCGCCCTCCTCCATCGGTTCTCCCAGCGATCGCGCTAGGGGAATATTGCCGCGCCCATCGGTAATCGCCACAATCACGACCTGCCCAATATCGCCCGATTGCTGCGCGTTCATGCCCACCCGCACTGCTTGAGTCAGCCCATGGGCAAGAGGTGATCCCCCGCCACACGCCATGCGATCTAGCCGCCGTTTTGCCGCTTCAATCGATCGCGTGGGGGGCAACAACACTTCTGCCTGTTCGCCCCGAAACGGAATCAGCGACACCTGATCGCGATTTTGGTAAGCTTCCGTTAGCAATCGCAGCACGGCTCCCTTTGCCGAGTTCATCCGGTTCAGCGCCATGGAGCCAGAGGCATCGACCACAAACACCACCAACGCCCCAGCTTTCCGGGCAAGCCGTTTGGCGCGAATGTCGGCTTGTTCCACAAACACTCGTTTACGGGGCGGGGTTTGTAGGGGCGAAGGTTGTAGGGGCGGGTTTGAAGATAAAGTCCCTGGTGATGTCGATCGATTCAATAAACCTGCCCCTATGTCTGCCCGTTGGCGGCGCGATTTTTGGTAGGGAGCAGCGGCGCGGAGGGTGGCATCTACGGCGATGCGGCGTACCTGTCCTTTGGGCAGTACAGGTTTGATGTAGCGACCGCGATCGTCCGAGAAAATGGTGGTACGGCTGCCTGATTTGCCCCGCTTGGTTGCCATCTGAGCAAAATAAAGCACTTCTGGATCTAAAATCACCCCTTCTGGATCAAACACAAATTCTTCTGGGATATTGGCTGGCTCTTGGGTTTCTTGTTCTTCGTCTTCCTCGTCTTCTTTGTCCTCTTCGTCTTCCTGCTCTTGTTCTGACTGATCCTGTGGCGGCGGCGGCGGTGGCGGCGGTGGGGCTTCTTCGGGCGGGGTTTGGACGATCGTCGATCGCGGAATGATCACCAATTCCACAGCACGGCGCAAATCTTCAGCGCTTACATCAGTACGTCCTTCTAAGGCAGCATGAGCTTTAGCCACCCGCACTGCAAACAGTTCGGCGCGATGCCCTTGCACCCCACCTCGCAGAGCTTCCGTCACCAGATATTCAATTTGCTCCGGCTGAATCCGCACATCCTTCAGCCATTCCCGCGCCAAAATAATCTGGGTTCGCAGGGAGTCGAGATCTTCGGCATAGTGGCTCAAAAACTCTTGGGCATTGTTGGCATATTGAGTTGCCTGCTCCACTGCCAAAACGCGATCGCCCAGATCCAACACGCCATCCGCAGATAGGGCGATCGCGATTCTGTCTAACAAATGTTCTCGTAAATCCCCTTCTTCCGGGTTATAGGTGGCAATCAGCAACGGCTTACAAGGATGACGAAAGCTAATTCCTTCCCGCTCAATTTGGTTCCAGCCATCTGTTAGCACCGACAGCAACAGATTGGAAATCTGGTCATCCAGCAGATTGATCTCGTCCACATACAATACGCCCCTGTGTGATTCTGCCAGCAATCCCGGCTGAAACACCGTCTCACCGCGCTGAATCGAATGCGCCACATCCACCGACCCCAGCAGCCGATCCTCGGTGATCCCCAAAGGAATTTGAATAAACGGCGTGGGAATGATTTGAGTAGGAAGTTCGGAGTTCGGAGTTCGGAGTTCAGAGTTTGTCAAATTATCTTCCCTTCGCGCTTCGCGCTTCGCCATTCCCAACTCGATCGCGCCATCATCCCATTCATCGGGCAAATCGGGGTTGCAGTTGAGCGAGTTTTGCACAATTTCGATCGGGGGAAGCAGGGCGTGTAGGGCGCGTGCCATGACGGATTTTGCGGTGCCTCGCCGTCCGGCAATGACTACGCCGCCTAAACCAGGATCGATCGCCGCCAAAAGCAACGCTGTTTTAATAGCGTCTTGCCCAACGACAGCAGCGAGAGGAAAAGCGGTGATTGTAGTGCTAACAGACATGAAAACCTTTTGAATGTGCTTCTAAAAATGCTTTAGATCTCAGCATACCGTTGAAGTGTGCGGCGGCAGATAAACTCGAACTCTCACCGATAACCTCTGTACGTCCACACCAACGCAGTGTTAGGTGACTGGCAAGGACAACTAGCTTACTCTGTGGCAGCAGATTTTAGGCTAACTGCAAACTCTAGCTGCGAACGGTAGAAACAAACATCAAACTCCATAAAGAAGTTCACCTGTCCCAGAATAAGCGGAACATTTGTAGCTTGTGTCCAGGCAAATACCAGTTGTGCTTGTTCAAGCTGTCGTTGGGCAGATTGAACAAGCACAACACGCGCTTCGTACTGAGCCAAATTTCCTGTCAAAGTCAGTGCTGCTGTTTGTCTTTCCCAGTCGTATCCAAGCTCGACTCCTACCAAATATGGCAGTACATTTACACTTGCTCCTGTATCTAATAGCGCAGATGCTCGAATAGAAACTTGTTGATTCAACAGAGTAAAAGGCAAATACGGGCGAAAACCCGCTTCGCTCAATGCTGTATCACCAGAAACAAAGGGATATCGTTCAGCGTTACGCATGGTCTTGAGCTTTGGCAGCGCATAACACTTTTAACATCGTATCTGCTGCCTCAAGAGCATCGTAGGGAGACCATACTGGATAAGCTTGGTTAGGTTTAATAAGATCCATTTCTTGTTGGGCTAGTTCCGAAATTAAAATTTGCATGATATGGAACTTGTCGGAGCGACTTAGCCCTTTCAGAGTCGAGATTAGTCCTGGCGAAACCATGCCTCATGATTTATGCAGGAGGTCTATTATTTGGGTGGCAAATCCTATCAAGAGTTGCCTAACTATCTAGCCGGGTGGGATGTGGCGTTGTTGCCTTTTGCCTGCAATGAATCGACTCGTTTTATCAGCCCTACCAAAACGCCGGAATACTTGGCAGCAGGCAAGCCGGTTGTTTCAACCTCGATCCGCGATGTGGTGCGCCCCTATGGTGACGAGAAACTAGTACACATTGCCGATACGGTTCCAGAGTTTATCGAGGCGATCGCCGTTGCCTTAGAGCAAAATCAAACCCAAGCAGATTGGTTAGATCGAGTCGATACATTTCTTTCACACAATTCCTGAGATTTAACGTGGGAAAGGATAAATACATTGATTGTTCCGCGATCGCGGAACAATCAGGTCTTGACTGCCCATCCCGATTCTTTGATCATTCGTACCAGTGCTTTCTTTAGCTCTTGGGATTCCTACAACTTCTTGACGATCGCCCTCCGCACATTAGCCGCAGGAAAACCCTTTATCGCCGCATCTGATGCAGTTGTTTCTCCTACCTATGTGTCTGATCTAGTCAATGTCACTCTAGACTTGCTGATCGATGGAGAATCGGGGCTGTGGCATTTGGCAAATGCCGGAGCGATCGCCTGGGCAGATTTGGCGCGGGGGGTGGCTGACTTAGCCGGATTAGATAGCCGTGGCATTAATGCCCGCCCCACCAAAGACCTCAACTGGATTGCGCCTCGTCCGGCTTATAGTGTATTGGCAAGTGAACGGAGGGGTACTATTGCCAACCTTGGAAACTGCAATCGATCGCTACTTGAATGAGCGCATCTGTAAATAGTGCTACACAATATGCGGAGGTTCAACCGTTATCTTTAACGGATTGCTGTAAAAACTCAACCCACTTCTACCAAAATTTAGAGGAGAAAACGGGCTACTTGAAGGTACATCTAAGGTTGAGCCAATTAGCTGTAGGTTAAATTTGCCATGTCCACTAAACAACATGACTTTAGAATCTAGCTGACTCAAAACAGGAGCCGCTAAGGGTAGGTTCAAGCTGGGAGATCGCCTGGCACAGGTAAGCGTACAAAGAGCGAGATCATTCTGGCTAACGTGAACTTGAGGGAATCCTTCTAGGTTCCAGCGGAATTGCGCCAGTTCTTTAGGAAGCCCCCAAATGTTTCGTCCTCCCTCAACAGAGTTGGGATTATCAACATAAAGATGAGAAATCCAGGCTCCAACTTTTCCAGCATGAGTGACGATTCCACTGACAATGATCAGTTCGTTGTAGGCTTCCACCGGACTGTTGCTGTAATAAACCAAGTACACGCCGCCTAACGTTTTACCAGGTAAAACTTGAATGATTTGCAGATCAGACGGAACAAACCGACGGGCGAGATCGACATCTAATAGATGCAGCGTCTGAAATCCATATCCCTCAAGTATCCAAGGCGCAGGCGGATAAGGCATACCCTTTTTTCCAGTATTTGACTCTATACAGAAACTATTTATTAACTCTAAAATAGCAGGAAGAACAGTGCCTCCCTTCTACTCATTAGTTATTCAACGAACCGTTCAGTGTGCAGTTAAACTACTCGCCTGCCTCAGCAGCCAATTCACTACTCGAGATCGCGGGGTCGGGTTTGCCCAAGCTAATTTTGACAACCTGATTTCGAGCCTCAGTCACTTTGGGTAACGTCAAATTCAAGATGCCATCTTTGTATTCAGCCTGTACGTGATCATTTTGCACGACAGCAGGTAGGCGAACGATGCGATGGAACTTACCATAACGGAACTCAGATCGAACAGTACCATTGTTTGATTGCTCAGATTCTTGGCGATGCTCCCCGGCGATCGCAACCGCATTTCGGCTCACCTGAATATCCAAATCCTCAGCAGTAATGCCAGGAAGTTGAACCCGTAAAGTAAAGGCATCGTTCACATCCTTCAACTCAATAACGGGTGCCCAAGCAGTTTGAGCAGAATCTGTAGTCGTTAGGTCGTTACGAACACGGTCAAACTGACGGCGCATGGTTTCAATTTCAGTAAGAGGTTGCCAGTAGCGGACTATCATAGGTCAGTTTTGGTGACGATGGAGGACTTACATTTGCATGTCTCTATCGTGCCGCAACTCCCTTATAGCAGCAGTCAGGAGAACACTACCCAATCAGTCGAAATTCCCGATCCGAGCTAGAAGGTTAATTCATAGAACCTTAAAAATGCATCAAGCAGGTTGAATCCGTGCCGTAGAAACGTTTGACCCAACTAAAAGCCTTTATAAGGCTAGCTTATGTCATCGATAAGAGAATCCTTTCTAAATTCTATTTACAATGCTTAACAAAGCAGTTACATTAACTTCATAGCTAAGCAATTAGCGAATTTATCTATCCGAATTCTTACCGCAATTATAAAAACCATGACAACGACCTTACAGCGCGTCGAGCGCCAGTCCCTATGGCAGAACTTCTGCGAATGGGTCACCAGTACCAATAACCGCCTGTACGTAGGCTGGTTCGGCGTACTGATGATTCCCACCCTGCTTTCTGCCACTATTTGCTTCATCATCGCCTTCATCGCTGCCCCCCCCGTAGACATCGACGGCATCCGGGAACCCGTAGCCGGTAGCTTAATGTTTGGAAACAACATCATCTCCGGTGCAGTCGTCCCATCGTCCAAC
Source organism: Sivoneniella epilithica UHCC 1019 (assembly GCF_040830845.1). NCBI lineage: Bacteria > Bacillati > Cyanobacteriota > Cyanophyceae > Leptolyngbyales > Leptolyngbyaceae > Sivoneniella > Sivoneniella epilithica. Next base: position 316 of record NZ_JBFPDP010000015.1, on the reverse strand, counting down.
GCCATTGGATTACACTTCTACCCCATCTGGGAAGCAGCCTCCTTAGATGAATGGCTCTACAACGGCGGACCCTACCAACTCGTTGTACTACACTTCCTAATCGGCATCTTCTGCTACATGGGACGGGAATGGGAACTCTCCTACCGCCTAGGAATGCGCCCCTGGATCTGCGTCGCCTACTCAGCCCCCGTTGCAGCCGCAACCGCAGTCTTCTTGATCTACCCCATCGGACAAGGCAGCTTCTCCGACGGTATGCCCCTCGGCATCAGTGGCACCTTCAACTTCATGTTCGTCTTCCAAGCGGAACACAACATCT